>JAYVMQ010000124.1:0-18232 GCA_043758855.1 Chloroflexota bacterium | reverse complement strand
CGCCTTCGCGCTCCTGAACCTCTCACCCGCAGGCACGTAGGCAGAACGCGACTGGTTCGGCCGTGCTCAGCCCTGCTCAATGAGCGCTGGAACTTCGGTCTAAACGCCATCATCCCAGTTCAGATGGGCACCTGATTCGTCGTCCGTGCAGGTTCAGCGGCCCAGATGTTCGGTGGATCCGGGCTTACTGGTAGGCCTCGGCAAATTGGCCGCGGCTCGGGTCGTCACGAACCCGCTGTTCCATCTAGCCGCCATAACTGGGCTGATACGTGTCCCCGGCGACCGTCCCCACCCGGGCATCAGGCGCGCGGCTGGTGGCCGTCGAGCCGGGCCCGCTCGGTCCCCGTCAGTCGAGCGACCTCACCGCCTCGCGCTCGATGGCCAGCCCCCTGCGGTGGCGGGC
This sequence comes from Chloroflexota bacterium, assembly GCA_043758855.1. Taxonomy (GTDB): domain Bacteria; phylum Chloroflexota; class Limnocylindria; order Limnocylindrales; family CSP1-4; genus Fen-1039. The sequence continues at coordinate 17,829 of JAYVMQ010000124.1, read as the reverse complement.
GTAGAACGCGTTGAAGCCCTCGACGTCGCGGCGATCGGGCAGGATGGGCGCGCCGATGCTGCCCGAGACCCGCTCGTCGAGCCAGTCGGGCAGCGCCTCGTCGGGGTCGGCCCGGAGCATGTACGCGGCGAGCAGCGCCATACCCCATGCGCCCCCTTCGCCGGCGGTGGCGGGGACGCTGACTGGGACGCCGAGCGCCGCGGCCATGATCCGCTGGCCGGTGTCGCCGCCCCGGAAGAAGCCGCCGTGACCGCGGATCCCCTCGACCGCGACACCCTCGTCCAGCGTCAGGATGTCGAGGCCGCTGCGCATGGCGCAGAGCGAGGCGAAGAGCATGGCCCGGATGAAGTTCGGGAGCGTCAACGCGCTCTCGGGCCTGCGGGCGAACAGGGGCCGGCCCTCAGCGAAGCCTGTCTGGTGCTCGCCCGAGATGTAGTTGATCGACAGGAGGCCGCCCGCGTCCGGGTCCCCCTCGAGGGCAAGGGGCAGGAGGCGCCCGTAGAGGTCGTCGAGGCTCGCCGGATGGCCGAGCGCGCGGGCGGCCTGCCCGAAGACGCCGATCCAGGCATCGAGGTCGGACGAGCCGTTGTTGGAGTGGGCCATGGCCACGGGGCTGCCATCCGGGGTCGCGACGATGTCGAGCTCGGGGTGGATACGTGCGAGGTCACGCTCCAACACGACCATCGCGAACACGGAGGTGCCCGCCGACACGTTGCTCGACCGCGGCCGGACCGCGTTTGTGGCCACCATTCCCGTGCCGGCGTCCCCCTCGGGCGGACAGAGCGGGACCCCGGCCAGCAGCGCGCCGGTCGCGTCGAGCAGCCGCGCGCCGTCGGCGGTGAGCCGCCCGGCCGGCCGCCCAGCCCGGAGGACCGAGGGCAGGACGCCGCGGAGCGTCCAAGGGAGCCCGAGCGGCCCGACGAGGGCGTCGAAGGCGTCCAGGCGCGCGGCGTCCCAGTCCGCCTCGGCCGCGTCGACCGGGAACATCCCCGACGCGTCGCCGACTCCCACGACCCGCACGCCCGTGAGCCGCCAGTGGACGTAGCCCGCCAACGTCGTGAGGTGCGCGAGCCGCGGGAGGTGGGGCTGGTCCTCCAGGACCGCCTGGTATAGGTGGGCCACGCTCCAGCGCTGGGGCACGGGGAAGTCGAGCGCCTGCGTCAGCAGCCCGCTCGCCGCCTCGGTGATGTTGTTGCGCCATGTCCGGAACGGCACGAGCAGGTTGCCCTGCTCGTCGAGGGCGAGGTAGCCGTGCATCATCGCGCTGACGCCCATGGCAGCAACCGTTCGCAGGTCCACGCCGTACCGGGCGCGGACGTCGGCGGACAAGGACTCGCATGCGTCCGCGAGCCCCGTCTCGACGTCGTCGATGGCATACGTCCAGACGCCGTCCTCGAGCCGGTTCTCCCAGGCGTGCGACCCAGACGCGAGCGAGGTCGAGTCTGGTGCGATGAGGGTCGCCTTGATGCGCGTCGAGCCGAGCTCGATCCCGAGCACCGCCCCTCCCGACGAGATCAGCTTCGCGCCCCCGTCCTGCCGTGCGGTCATCCGGGCTTCCCCGCGCGGTCGTCTCCCTGGCCGTAATACGCCCCGGGGCCGTGCTTCCGGTGGTAGTGCCGGTCCAGCAGGAACCGGTCGACAGCTTCCGCGCCCGGGTTCAGGGCGAGGGTGCCGGCGGCCATCGCGGCCACCGCCTCGAGGGCGACCGCGTTCTCGGCGGCCTTGCCCGCGTCGACCCCCCAGGTGAACGGCCCATGGCCCGCGACGAGGACGGCCGGCATCTCGAGCGGATCGAGCCCCAGGCCCTCGATCGTGGCGGCGATGACCATCCCGGTCTCGTGCTCGTACGCGCCCTCGACCTCCGCTTGCGTCAGCGGGCGGCCAAGCGGCACCGGGCCATGGAAATGGTCGGCGTGGGTGGTACCGAGCGCCGGGATGGGGCGCCTGGCCTGGGCCCAGCTCACGGCCGCGGTCGAGTGGGTGTGCACCACGCCGCCGATCGAGGCGAAACGCCGGTAGAGCAGCCGGTGGGTGGGCGTGTCGGACGACGGCCGCAGGCCGCCCTCGACGACGGAGCCGTCGGCCAGGGACACGACGACCAGGTCCTCGGGCCGCAGGGCGTCGTAGGCGACGCCGCTCGGCTTGATGACCAGGACGCCCACCTCGCGGTCGACGCCGCTCGCGTTGCCGAAGGAGAGCATGACGAGCCCGGCCTCGACGATAACCCGGTTGGCCCGCCAGACCTCGTCGCGCAGCCCGGGCAGCATGAGCCCCGGCATCAGCGGCCCCGGGTGAGGCGGTGGTACGCCTCGTTCCAGCGCAGCTCGCGGCCGAACTCCCGGATCGTGGTGCCCGCGTCGATGACCAGCAGCTCGATGCCCGTCATCTCGGCGAAGTCCGCGATCACCTCGGTGCCCAGCGCGCGCGAGAGCACCGTGTGGTGCGACCCCCCGGCCATGAGCCACGCCTCGGTAGCGGTCGCGAAGTCGGGGCGTGGCCGCCAGACCGCGCGGCCGACCGGCAGGCGCGGCGTCGGCTCGGGCGGGCGGACGACCTCCACCTCGTTGACGAGCAGCCGCAGCCGATCGCCCATGTCCATGAGCGCGGTCGCCGTGGCAGGGCCGGGCGCGGCGTCGAAGACGAGTCGGACGGGGTCGCTGCGCCCGCCGATCGAGAGCGGGTGGATCTCGCACGACGGCCTGCCCTCGGCGATGGTTGGGCAGGTCTCCAGCATGTGCGATCCCAGCACGAGCGGGCCGGCGGGGTCGAGGTGGTAGGTATAGTCCTCCATGAACGAGGTGCCGCCCGGGAGGCCCCGTGCCATCGTCTTCTCTAGGCGGACCATGATCGCGGTCTTCCAGTCGCCCTCGGCGCCGAAGCCGAACCCGTCGGCCATAAGCCGCTGGACGGCGATCCCCGGGAGCTGGCGGAGGCCGTCGAGGTTCTCGAACGTGTCGGTGAGCGCCCCGAAGCCGCCGTCCGACATGAAAGCCCGCAGGGCCGCCTCGATGCGCGCGGCCTCGCGCAGCGCCTCGCGGTCCGCCCCGCCGGCGCGGAGGCTGGGCGCCACCGCGTAGCTCGCCTCGTACTCGTCCACCAGCGCCTCCACCGCGACGTCGGGCACCGCGCGCACGGCCTCCGCGAGGTCGCCCACGGCGAAGCCGTTGACGGATGCGCCGAGCTTGATCTGGACCTCGGTCTTGTCGCCCTCGGTGACCGCGACCTGGCGCATGTTGTCGCCCAGGCGCGCGACCTTGAGGTGCTGCGCGTCGTGCCGGCCGCAGGCGGCGCGCGCCCAGGCGCCGACGCGCTCGGCGACGGCCGAGTCCTGCCAGTGCCCGGACACGGCCTTGCGGGCGAGGCCCAGCCGAGCCTCGATGTGCGCAAACTCCCGGTCGCCGTGCGCGGCCTGATTGAGGTTCATGAAGTCCATGTCGATCTCGCCCCACGGGAGATCGCGGTTGAACTGCGTGTGCAGGTGGAGCAGCGGCGTGCGGAGCGCCTGGAGCCCGGCGATCCACATCTTCGCCGGGCTGAAGGTGTGCATCCACGCCCCAAGTTCCTGGCGGAGACGGTCACGGACGGCATTACCGAAAGCGTCGAGGCGCGCGACCGCAACCTCGGCTTGTTCGGCACTGAGGGTCTTGCGCGCTGCGGACGGGATGCCAAGCCCCGAGTTGATTTCCCGATTGAGCAGTCGGGTCATCACTTGGACGTTGGCCGCCGGCGGGCCGCCGACTAGCTTGGCGATCTCACGCCCTGCTCGCGAGAGACCGAGGTCCGTCAGCACCCGGGCCGCCACCGAGCCGGTGCGCTCGCTCAACCGCTTTCGAGCGCCCTGGCGGCGCCGTTGCGGAGTGATGGGGATCAACGCCGGCTGCTCGGCCGTCGCCGCGATGCGCTCCCGTAGACGCTCACGAAGCGTCTCGCGGTCGACGACGTCGCCCAACGTCAGTCCCGCACCAAGCGGTCGGGCCAGTAGCTCATCGAGGATCCGATCGTCCTCGGGGTCAAGGAATGGTTTGTCAACGAAGTGACTGACCAGCTCGTGGTCGACGAGAACGCCGATGTCGAAGCGGCGCGGCTCACCTGTCCCGCGCTCGGACTCGTCGTCGCGGGCCTCGGCGGTCAGCCAATCGTGGATTAGCGACTGGTCGTCGAGGTCCAGCTCGCGGAACTCGTCCCATCGAGCGTTGTTGTTGAGGCCGATGTGCGAGACGACAAAGCCCTGGTTGGCGCGCCAGACCGCGTCGCGGAGCTCGGGTAGCATCAGGGCCATCGCGCTCCGCTCCTCTCCGCGCGCCCGTCGGCTGTCCCCAGTACGGTCAGCATGTCCCGCCGCCCGACGCCCACGCCCGCCCGCGCCTAGTCGGTCGCGGCCGGCCAGCCGGCTCGCCAGTCGCGCAGGAACGCGAGGCCGTCGACGGCGATCGCGTCCTGGCTCCGGGCGAGCGGCCGCCAGATGGACGCCGCCGTCGCGATCGTCTTGTTCTCGGCAGTGAACGACTCGATCCCGATCACGCCGTCGTACCCGGTCTCCACGAGGGCGGCGCGGATGCCGTCCCAGTCGAGGTGGTCCTCGCCCGGCGTGCCGCGGTCGTTGCCGCAGACCTGGAGGTGGATCAGCCGGTCGCCGGCGGCGCGCAGGGCGGCGGGCGTGTCCTTCTCCTCGATGTTCATGTGGTAGACGTCCAAGTTGAGCCCGGCCGCCTCGCGCGGCAGGTCGCCCAGCACGTCGAGCGCCTGCGCGGTCGTGTTGACGACGCTCGTCTCGTAGCGGTTGAGCGGCTCGATCCCGATCATTACGCCGCGCTGCCCGGCGTAGTCCACGACCGGCCGCAGCGCCTCGCGCAGGTCCGCAAACAGCTGCCGGCGCTCCGCGGCCTCGATTCGCCACGTGCGGCCGACGCCCGCGTAGATCGGGCCGACGACGCAGCGCGCGCCGATGGTGGCCGCCACGTCGACGCAGTGGAGGAGATACGCCTGCGTCGACGTGACGACCTCTGGAGATGCGGCGACGAGTTCCCGGCCAAGCGGCATCACCGCGCACACGACCGGGGCCAGCCCGTTGGCGGCCAGGACGTCCCGGGTCCGCGACGGGTCCCAGTCGCCCACGGCCTCGAGCGGGAGCTCGATCGCCTCGAACCCCCACTCCGCAATGCGCGGCGCGATGGCCGCGAGCGACGCGTCCGTCAGCGGCGAATACCAGACGAACGTGTTGACGGCAAAGACCGGCTGGTCGGCGGGCATGTCGATGGCCTCACTCACGCGTGATGAAGGAGCCGAACCAGGCCGCCGTGGGGGGCTCGAACGCGAGCGCGCGCAGCAGGCGGACGGCCTCGGCGGCGCCGATCTCGCGGTCCATGAGCGAGTCCTCCCACTCAACCGACAAGGGGCCCGTGTAGCCGGCGAGGTTGAGCGTCCGGATGATCCGCTCCATCGGAATGTCGCCGTGCCCGACGGACACGAAGTCCCAGCCGCGGTCCGGGTGCCCCGACGGAAGGTGGCTCGCGAGGATGCTCGTCGTCCCGGTCAGGTTGCGGCGCGCGTCCTTGCAGTGGACGTGGAAGATGCGCTGTCCGAACTCCTGCACGAAGGCGACCTCGTCCACCAGCTGCCAGTGCAGGTGCGAAGGGTCGAAGTTGATCCCGAACGACGGGTGGTTGCCGATCGCCTCGAGCGCCCGGCGGGTGGTGACGGCGTCGTAGGCGATCTCGCCCGGCATCACCTCGAGGGCGAAGCGGACACCGACCTCCGCAAAGACGGCCATGATCCGGCCCCACCGCTCGGCGAAGTCGTCGTAGCCCGCCTGCACCTCCTCGGCGGTCGCCGGGGGCCAGCCGTTGAAGAAGTGGAAGACGCTCGAGCCGGTGAAGCCGACGACCGTGTCGGCGCCGAACTCGGCGGCCGCCCGCGCCGTGTCCTTCATCCGCTCTTCAGCGCGGCGCCGCACACCCTCCGGCTCGCCGTCGCCCCAGATCGACGCCGGCAGCAGCCGCCGGTGCCGTTCGTCGACGCGGTCGCAGACGGCCTGCCCGACCAGGTGCGAGCTGATGACCGTGCACGAGAGCCCCTGGGCGTCGAGCACGGCCCTGATCCCGTCGCGGTAGCCCTTGTCGCGCAGGGCGCGCGGGACGTTGAAGTGTTCGCCCCAGCAGGCGAGCTCGAGCCCGTCGTAGCCCCAACCGGCCGCCTTCGGGGCGAACTCGTCGAGCGACAGGTCGGCGAACTGCCCGCTGAAAAGCGTGATCTTGCGAGTCACGATGTCACCTCCGCGCTTGGTACATCCGGTCGTCGAGGCCGACGGACCGGGTCGGGCTGGTCACGGGCGGCGCCTCGGGCCGTCCACGATTGGGGCAAGGACACGCCGGACGTACTCGCCGTTCTTGCGGACCGCGGCGTCCGGGTCCCGCTCGGCCGTCGCCGATTCGTCCTCGAGGACGATCCACCCGGCGAACCCCGTCTCATGGAGGTACGAGACGATCGCGCCGAAGTCGATCACGCCCTCGCCGGTCGGCGCCCAGGTCCCGGCGCGATCGATGTCCTTCAGGTGGATGTGGTCCACGCGGGACCGATACTGCTTGATAACGTCCAGGGGGTCCATCCCGCCCGCGGCGATGTGGCCTACGTCCGGCGTGAAGCCCACCACCGCTGGGTCGAGCCCGGCCAGCAGGATGGCATAGTCCGCGGCCGTCCGGAAGACCGACCCTTGCGGCGAGTTCGGGTGGAACGTTGCGTGGACGCCGCCGTCGCGAGCCCGGCTCGCCACCGCGTTAATGCGGCGGATCGCGTTCACCCTCCGGCTGGTCAGGTCGCGCCGGTTCTCGCCGGGCATCTGGACGAGCAGGAGCACGGCCCCCGGGAACCGCTGGACGAAGCGGATGCAGCGGTCGGCCTCGACGCGCTCCTCCGGGGTCTCCCCCGGACCGCGCCAGTCGGCCACGAGGACGAGCGACGCGAGCTGCAGGCCGGCAGTCGAGAGGACCTCGCCGACGCGCACGGGGTCCGTATGGTCGCCCAGCATGATGACCTCCGGCTCGAGCGCGGAGAAGCCGGCATCGGCGGCGACCGTGGCCATGTGGTCGAGCCGGCCCCGGTACCGGTCGCGGCTCATCTGCCAAATGTAGGTCTGGCAAGCGAAGCGGGCAGCAGCTCCCTCGATCATCGGGCGAGCCAGTCGAGGGTGGCGCGGTTGAACGCGTCGAGCTCCTCCCAGTGGTGCGCATGGCCCGCTCCGGGAAAGACCTTGAGTTCGGACCCCGGGATCCCGCTGTGGAGCTCCTCGGCGAGCGCCAGCGGCGTGAAGATGTCCTGGTCGCCGGCCGTGATGAGCGTGGGCACGGCGATCTGGCCGAGCCGCGCGGACGCGTCGTGGCCAATGCACGCGGCGCACTGCGCCTCGAAGGCGTACTGCGGCATCAGCGACTCGCCCTGGCGCGCCGCCAGCAGGTCGGCCAGGTTCGCGTCCACGTACCGCCGCGACCAGATCCAGAGCTGGAGCAGCTGGACGAAGTCGGCGGGCGCCACCCGTGCGCGGGCCCGCGCGAACATCTCGAAGATCTCCCTGCCGTAGGCGTCGCAGCGCGCCCACGTGGAAACCAGCACCATCCGGTCGACGAGGCCGGGGTGTCTCAGGGCCAGCTCCTGGGCGATCGCCCCGCCCATCGAGATGCCGACCACGCGCACGGCGGACAGCCCGAGCGACCGGATCAGGCGCGCGTAGTCGTCGGCCAGGGCGGCGGTCGTGTACGGGCCTGCCGGCTTGGCGGATGCGCCGGCGCCCCGGTTGTCCACGGCGATGCAGCGGAAGCGCGTCCCGTATACATCGACGTGCAGGTCCCACGCGGTCCGGTCGGCGCCGAGCCCCATGATCAGCACCAAGGGGTCGCCGCTACCGGTCTCCGCGTAGGCGAGGTCGACCGGGACGTTCGTGCTCATCGGCCGTTGGCCTGGGCCGTCCCGACGAGCGCACGCACGAACGGGACCGCGGTCCGGGCGTCGCGCTCGGTGGTGGGGCAAAAGCAGAAGTCGATCGTCCACCACTCGAGGTCGTCGAGCGTGGGGCGCAGCGCGTCGAGGACGGCCGGGAAGTCGACGTCGCCGGTCCCGAACGGCAGATGGGCGCTGGTTTCGTCGTTGTGGAGCGAGCCGTCGGAGTCGATGAGGTGCAGGTGCCCGACCCGCGAGCTGAGCAACCTAGCGTACTCGGCGACACCGCCGGGCAGGAGCTCGGGATCCGGGCCCTGACGGGCGCCCATCACCGCCCCGGTGTACGCGTGGCTGGTGTCGAACAGGACCTTGAAGTTGGGGTGGGCGACATCGTCGACCAGCCGGAGGACCTCGCTCGGCCGGTTGAGCCAGAACCCGGGCTCGAACTCCCAGACGAGTCGGACTCCGGCGCGCTCGCAGCGCGTGGCGGCGGACTGCCAGGCCGACACCAGGAGACGGTGGCGCTGGTCGTAGGTCTTGCGGTCCACGACGTCGGGGACGGTGACGGAGTCGACGCGCAGGATCGGGGCACCGACGCGCGTGCAGAAGGCGAGTGCCCGGTCGATCTCGCGGAGGTAGGTCCGGTTGGGCACCTCGGCCGGCGGCACATGCCGGAAGTCCGGGGCATAGCCGGAGATACCGAGGCCGTAGCCGTCAATCATCGCCTTGAGCGACGCGCACCTGGCCTTGCTGTCGAAGTCGGCGAAGTGCGGGTGCGGCCGGAACCCGTTGATCTCGACGCCGTCATACCCGGCGCCAGCCGCGTAGGCGCACAGCCGCTCGAATGACCAGGGCGCCTTCGCGAACGGTCCGAACGCGAAGGCCCAGCTCCCGAAGGAGAGCCTTGGGGCCCGTAACTGGGGATCCTCGGCGGCGCCTGCTCCCTGCGGCGCGGTCGTTTCGACACCGGCGGCTTGCATCGCATCAGGCCTTTCGAAGGGTGGCTCAATCACGCTGCTAGGCTAGACAGCGCCGGGCTTCATTTATTGCAAAGAGCGGTCGGCTCCTTGTAAGAATCGCGCATTTGAGGCGCAGACAGCCACGCGACGCGCTCAGCATCGGAGCAAGGCAGAGCAGGGCAGGCACAAGATGGACGACGGTCAGCTCGATTACCCGACGTTTGCGCGGCGAAGCGAGGGGTACGCCCTACGCGCCTTCGACGAGCTGCCCGACATCTACTTCTTCGTGAAGGACCATCTCCTGCGGTTCGTCTTCTGCAACAAGGCGTTCCTCAAGACCATGCAGCTGGACTCGCTCGAGGACCTCATCGGGAAGCGCGACGAGGATCTCTCCCCGTCCTACCTGGTCGAGCGCTACCGAAAGGACGACATGCTTGTCCTGGCTAGCGGGGCGCGCCTGGCGAACCTCATCGAGCTCGTGCACAACGAGACGGGCGGGTATGACTGGTTCCACACGACCAAGTTCCCGGCCCGAGACGAGAACGGCCATGTCATCGGCGTCGTCGGGATCACCCGCAACCTGACGCGGCGCGAGGCCTATGGCCAGCAGTTCCGGGACCTTGCGCCGGCGGTCGAGCTGATGATGCGCGACTGCTCCCGCGCGCTTTCGGTGGAGGAGCTCGCGGCCAGCGTGAGCCTGTCGCCCAGCCAGTTCCGCCGCCAGTTCCGTGCGCGCTTCATGACCTCGCCCCACCAGTACATCCAGCAGGTGCGGATCACGGTTGCGTGCGAGCTGCTCTCGACGACCGACCTGCCGCTGGCCGCGGTCGCGGCGCACACGGGCTTCTTCGACCAGAGCCACCTGACGAACACGTTCATGGCTCAGAAGGGCGTCACGCCCGGGCGCTTCCGGAAGCTCGCCCAGGCGGAGTCGCGAAGCGTGAGGGCTGGCAGAGGGACACCGCGAACAACGGGCTGAACGTGAATCGGGCGCGCTGGATTGGCCGTTCTGACCAGGTCGAGCCGCGCGAGATCCCGATCAGCTCGGAGCGCCAAATTCGCGCCGACGGCGCGTCGTCTGAAGGTCGCGAAGCCACCCTGGCGCGAGCGGCCAGCACCACGCAAAGGTGTTGCCCGCCAGCTTCGGGAGAGGCGGGAACGATAGGGTCCCGTTGCGTCGTTGTCCTTACGGTTCAAACACCATCTTGTCCGCGCTGCGTGCCAGGAGCCTCGCGAACGCTGACGGCGCGTCCTCCAAGCTCAGGCGATGGCTCACGACTTCGCCAACGGGGACGTTGCGCTCAATGAGGAAGTTCGTGATCTCGTCGTACTGCCAGATGGGGAAATACCATGCGCCGATCACGGTCGTCAGCTTCCGAAGGAGATGTTCACTGGGGTTGATCTCGGCCGCACGACTCTCGCCAACGAACGCGACCCGGCCGAACGGGCGAACGACATCCAGTGCAGCGGCCTGGGCCTTCGCATTGCCTGAACACTCCACTACAACGTCCGGGCCACCGCGTCCCCGGCGTGCTCCGAGAGCCCGGATCGAATCGTCGATTGCCGGCAGCACCTCGTCTGCGCCCATCCTCAAGCCCAACTCGCGACGGTGTTCCACCGGATCGACGGCCACGACGCGTGCGCCGCGGGCGCGGGCGATACCAACGGCGGCCGCCCCCATCGGTCCAAGGCCGGATACAAGCACAGTGTCAGATCCGGAAACGCCGAGACGATGCTGTGCGCTGTACTGCGTACCGAACATGTCGGTCGATACTGCGCCCTCGACGAAGCCGAGCTCGCCAGGGAGATGCATGCAGTTGACCGCGGGCACGACGACCAACTCGGCATCTCCGCCCCACACGTCGAAACCCATGATCTTGACCCGAGGGCACACCATCAGATTGCCGGCGCGGCAGTACTCGCATCGCATGCATCCGATTGCCAGGTACACGGCGACGCGGTCGCCGACCGATACTCCCGCCGTCCCCGGACCGAGTCGTTCCACGACCCCGGCCACCTCGTGCCCCGGCACAAGCTGCTCGGGCTTGACGCCGACCACCTGGTCGCCGCGCAGCGCGCTCAAGTCGCTTCCGCAGACCGCGGACGCTCTGACGCGCACGAGTACCTCCCCGAAGCCGGGCACGGGGTCGGGAAGCGTTTCCATCGAGACGGTCCCGTCGCCGGGTAGGACAACTGCTCTCATGATCGAATGCTCCATACGTATCGAGGAGTGGGCAAAGGGTCAAAGCACGACATCAAGCTGTGTCTTTCACAGGGCCGGCCGCGAGCAGAGCGGCGCCTCCTGGTTTCGACCGCGATGACAGCATCTCGGCGGCGAGGGCCGCGAGGAGCAGCCCGCCCGTCAGGAACTGCGCAACGAAGACGGGCGCGCCGAGAATGCTGACGAAGTTGGAGATCAGGCCTAGCGCGAGAGCGCCGAGCACGATCCCCCACGGGCTTCCCTTGCCGCCGCTCAGCGCGATACCGCCGATGACAGCCGCTGCGATCGAGGAGAGCAGGACCTCCGTGAAGCCGGTTGGTGTCGCACCGCCGATGCTGAGCGACACGAGGGCGCCAGCGAGCGCGCCCATGCTTCCGGAAAACGCGAAGACAAGCGTGAGTGGTCGACGAGAGGCGAGCCCTGCCGCCTCGGCCTCACGACGTCCACCGCCAATGGCATACACCTCGTGGCCGAACTTGGTGAAGGAAAGCAGAAGCCACATTACCACTGCCAGACCGAGGAACACGATGCTCAGGGGCGAGAAGAAGATCCACGACCGTTGGTTCAGCGTCGCGCCAATGTCGAAGTTCGTGAGCGACACCGACGTGTCGCCAGCCAGCACATAGGCGATGCCCCGGAACAGGATGAGGGTACCGATCGTGATGACGAGCGAACTCACGTTGAGCCGGCTGATCAGCTGTCCCTGCAGGCCTCCGAGCATTGCCCCCACCAGGACGGGCACGACAATGAAGACGACCGGCCCGTTGCCGACGAGCAAGATGGAAATCACTCCCCCGAGAACCGCCATCGATCCGATCGATAGGTCGAACTCGCCCGCCAGCATTGTCAGGCCGACACCGAGTGCGGCAATACCGATGGGCGACACGACTTGCAACACCGCGAATATGTTGTTGAACGAGCTGAAATCGGGAATCACGAAGGAAAAGGCCACGACCATCACGATCAAGATGGCGGCGCGAGTGACGAGGTCCCAATCACGGACCTTCCCCCGCACTCTGAGTGACGCGGAGTTCACCTTCTTGCGCCTTTCACCAGTGCGTAGGCCGATACTGCGAGGACAACCGCACCACCCACGAACACGAGCTGCGCACCGGTGCTCAGACCGATGATCTGCAGGTAGTTGCGCAACAGCGAGATGAACACGGCGCCGATACACGTTTGAATGATCGATCCCTGGCCGCCCTTGATGGCCGTGCCTCCGACGAGCACCGCAGCCACTGCATTGATGTCGAGACCAGGGAATTGCGCCGTGTCGGCGACACCAAACTCGGCCACCGTCAGTATCCCGGCCAACCCCGCCGTGATGGCCGAGATGGTGAACGCCGCGATGGTGAGTAGTCGCACATCGAAGCCCGCGGCGGTCGCAGTGTTCTTGTTCGCACCCGTGAGGATGATGCGTCGTCCGAGGGTCGTGCGTTGCAGAAGCAAGTGGGCGACAATGGCAAGGATGACGAACGCCCAAGTCGCCATGGGAATCCCGAGCGGCGTGGAACGACCGACGGCCACCGCGAGACCGTCCGCGGGCGCGGTCAAGCGGACCCGGACACTGTCGGTCATCAGAAGCACGATCCCGAGGATCGCGGCACCCGCCGCGAGTGTGACGATGACGGCATTGCCGCGGACCCCGACAATCGCGCCCTGGATGGCGCCGACGACGATGCAGATGACCACCGTCACGAGGAACGCGACGAAGAAGTCACTCGTCGACGCGAGCCAGCCGTAGACAACGCTTGAGAGGATGGCGGTCTGCGTTACCGAGAGGGAGAAGTAGTTTCCCGAGATTGTGACGAACGTCAGACCGAGCGCCACGATGCCGGTAATCGAGGCAGCGCGGATTACGCTCATGAGGTTCGATAGCGTTGCGAACGCGGGAGCCGTCAACCCACCGATCACCATGAGCGCGACGACAATCACCACGCCGACCATTGGGCGCAGGTAGCGTTGGAACAGACTGACCTTCGCTGGCGGAGCGGATGGGGCACCGGCGCCCGCCGGCGCGGGAGTCTTCACTTCTGAAACCATCACGTCTCTAGGGGTTGGGAGACCACGGGCGCGCCGGCCAATTCGTGTTCCAGCGCGGTCGAGTCCAAGAGGGCCGCGCGCTCGGTGCGCAAGTAGCTGCCGCGATAGAAGGTCGAGACGACATCGGCCAGGCCGATGACCTCCTCGGTCTCGGACGACGTGAAGACGATGGTCAAGCCGCCATCGGCAAGGTCCTGCAGATGGCGGTAGATGTCGGCTCGCGCGCCGACGTCCACGCCGCGAGTCGGCTGGTTGATCAAGAACAGCGCGGGCTCGATACCGAGCCATTTGGCCAGAACGACCTTCTGCTGGTTACCCCCGCTGAGCGAGTCGACCGGGTATCCCATGCGCCCGGATGTCACGCTGAAGGCGCCCGCGAGGCTTTGCGCGAGGGCTCTCTCGGCTCGAGGGAGAATCCATCCGCCACGAGCGACCGACCTGAGCCCTGGCGCGGTCAGGTTCTCCTGCACGGAGCGCACGCCGAAGCTCCCGTCGAGCTTTCGATCTCCCGAGCAGTACGCGATGCCGGCCGCCTTTGCCTGGCGGGGGCTTGACACCGCGACCCGCCTACCGCCGATGTAGATCGCGCCATCGGTCAGTGGCCGGATCCCCGCGATCACCTCGAGCAGTACCGCCGCCGCGCTCCCGAGCTGGCCGGCAAGACCGTGGATCTCGCCGTGCCTCACCGTGATCGAGACAGGATGGCTGAGACCATCCGTCATCACGTTCTCGAGCCGCAGCAGCTCATCGCTTCCGAACTCGCGGTTCCCGGTCGGGTAGAGCGCTTCCAGCCTGCGTCCGAGCATCTTCTCGATGATGCGCTCGAGTTGGATCGCTTCGCCCTCGAGCGAGTCGAGCGAGCGGCCGTCGCGCACCACGGCTACCCGATCGGCAATTCGCATGACCTCGTCCAGACGATGGCTGATGTACACGACCGATCGCCCCTGGGCCTTGAGGTCCCGTACGATCGAAATAACGCGCGCAATCTCCGGATCGGAGAGAGCCGCGGTCGGTTCATCCAGGATGAGCACTCGTGCGTGCCGGGCGAGTGCACGGGCCAGCTCGACAAGCTGCTGCTCACCCACCGACAGCCGCCCCGCGGGCGTGAGCGGGTCGAGTTCGCCGAGGCCGGCCATTTCGAGGAACGGACGTGCCTTGCGCGCGGCCGTACGAGCGCTGTACCAACGACCGATGTCGTGGTTGGCGATGAAGACGTTCTGCCCGACGGACATCGTTGGCACGAGGCTGAGTTCCTGGCGCACGACGGCTACGGGCGAGCCCTGCTTCCCGAGCTCGTGCGAGTCGATCGGCTTTCCGTCGAAGCGGAGCTCTCCCTCGTCAGGCCTTACCTGCCCAGACAGGATCCCAACGAGCGTGCTCTTGCCGGCGCCGTTCTGGCCGACAAGCGCCACGACCTCGCCCGGATCGATGGAAATGCTCGCATCGGCAAGCGCGACCACGGAGCCGTACTGCTTGCGTACGTGCAGTGCCTCCAGGATTGGCGCCGAGTGAGATGCCAACATGAGCTCCGAGCCTTCTTGCTTTCAGGCTGCTGCGTACGAAATGCAAGGCCAAGAGGGCTGCTCGACACCGCGGAGGAACACGGTGCCGAGCAGAAGTGTCACCTGCCTAGTAGGTGCACCACGTCGTGTCCAGCTGTCCCCACAGTTTGGACGTCGGATAGTCGGCCGCGAGAACCAGCGGTGTGGGGATGATGTTCAGCTTGCTGATTGTGTCAGGCAGTGCAGGCATCGCGTCGGCGTCAGCGGGAGCGATGTACGTGCCGTCCTGGACGGTGGGGTTCTTGGTGTACTGCAGCATGCGATCGAGCGCGAACTGCCCCTCGAGACCCGCACCCTGGATGATGGTGTTGAACTGCGTCCCGTCCTTCAGGGTCGAGTCGTCTCCGTGGCACGATCCGCCGATCATCTCGACGTTGGATCCGAGCTTGTAGCCCTCCTGGATGAGCGCACGGATGCCGCCCACAGCGTAGTCGTCCTCGGGAGCGTAGACGATGTCGAATCCCGCAGACTTATTAGCCGCGATCATCTGACTCGTGAGGGTGAAGGCGTCTTGCGCCGCAAAGCCGGTCGCGTTTCCCACGGCGATCACCTTGAGGCCGGATCCCTTGATGGCCTCTTCGAAGCCCGCCAGACGGTCACGCGTCGCACCGTAACCGACAGGCAGGTTGGGCACGATGACATTGCCGCCCGGGCTCGACAGCGTGGCGCCAGAGGCTTTGAGCTTGTCGCGCGCCTGGATCGCCGCCCCACCCGCGATCTTGCCGATTTCAATGTCAGAGACCCCCATGTAGGCGGTGAGGTACTTGTCACTGCCGGTCACCGGGAGCTGGTTGACCTGGAAGACGGGAACGCCGGCTTCGCTCAGCTGGGCGAGCGAACCGACCTGAGCCTCCGGCTGAATGGGCCACCAGATGAAGAACGGCGGGAGCTTGCCGCTGCCCAGCACCTGCTGCACCTGCGCAGCCGCGGCAGAGCCCGAATCCTCCGTGATCACACGAATGGTGTAGCCGGCCTTGCCCGCAACATCGTTCGCGGACTTGAGCCAGTTCGCGACATACGGATCGCTTGCTGGAGGCAGGAAGGCGACAATCTCTTTGCTTCCGGATGGCGACGTGCTTCCGGATGGCGACGTGCTTCCGGCACCGCCCGAGCTACAGGCGGCGAGCGCCACAGCCGCCGCCGCTGCAATGATCCAACCGCTGGGTCCAGGCTTCAAGACCGACCGATGCAGGATGTTGCCAGCCATGGTCTACGTCCTCCAATTGGACAGACTCGTCGGATGCGGTCTGATCCAAGGGGTAAACGTAGGCATCCCCGAATGCGTGGTCTTGCAAGGATCGGCCGTCTCCTTGCAAGAAGCGCGCATCTGGGAATGATGGGGCGAATTCTGCCGATCGTCGCAGCCTGCGAAACGTATCCCCCTGTGGTGGGCCGCCGGGGGATCGTGGAAAGTCTGCCGGAGGTGTCGTGGAGATCCTTCAGGCGTTCGACCTGACGGACGGCTCCCGACGCCGGTCGCAGGCTGCCGAGGTGCGCGCCGCCATTGACCGGTCGAGGCAATGTGTTTTGAGCTACCGGATGACGACCCCTTCGTCGCACCCATCCGGAATGAATCCGAACTCCTGATCCTCGACGATCCCGCGGCAGATCGTTCGGGTCCAGTCGGAGGCACCGAAGGCGTCCTGCGTGCTGTCGACGAAGATCTCGAGCCCGCCGCCAGGCAGCGCGCGGGTGATCGTCGCAATCGGATCGCCCTCGGTGGTCGAGCGGATGCGATCTGGAACGCCTTTGACGCCGACGCAAACGTCGTCGAAGTGGAGCTGGTGCGCCAGGACCTGGGTGGCATCGAGGCGGTGCGGGTCCGCTGTCGCCGATTTTCGAAAATCCCCAGGCTCGATCAGCGAAACTCCCCAGGCTGACGAGCCCCGGACGGGCCGCACAAGCTTAGCCGCCTGACCGGACGACCACCCCCTTCCGGACCTGTTCGGCACGGGCACGGTGGGCCCGCATGCGGTAGCTGTCGCCGTCGATGTTGAAGACGACGGAGCGATGGAGGAGCCGGTCGAGCATCGCCGCAGCGACCGTGGGGTCGTCGAAGATGCGCCCCCAGGACGCGATGCCCAGGTTCGTCGTGAGCGCGATCGAGCCCTTCTGGTATCTCTGGCTGACGACCTGGAAGAGGGCCGCGGCGGCCTCGGCCGGCAGGGGCAGGTAGCCCACCTCGTCGATCACGAGCAGCTTCGGACCGGCGAAGAAGCGCATCGTCGTGGCCCAGCGCCCTTCGATCGCGGCCCGGTGGCAGCGCGCCGCGAGGTCGGCCGCGGTCGTGTAGTAGGCGCGCTGACCCGCCTCGACCGCCGCCCGGGCGAGGGCGACCGCGAGCATCGTCTTGCCGACGCCCGGCGGCCCGATGAAGAGGACGTTGGTGGCGTCCTCGAGGAAGCGCAGCGTTCCGAGCTCGTTGACGAGCGAGCGGTCCACCGACGGCTGGGCCTCGAAGTCGAAGTCGGCGAGGCGCCAGGGCGCCGGCAGCGAGGCGAACCGCTCGAGGCTCGCCCGTCTGCGGGCCTCGGTGGCCGTCACCTCGATCCCGAGCAGGCGCTCGAGCATGGCGGTGTGCCCGAGGTTCTCCGCTCTCGCCGTCTCGAGGACGCCCGGCAGCGCCTCGGCGGCAGCGGCGAGGCGAAGCATGGCGAGGTGACCCCGGAGCGCCTGATAGACCGAGCCCTCGGACGTGGTGCTCACCGGAGCACCTCGACGAGCTCGGCATAGCGGGCCAGGTCGACGACCACCTCGCGGGCCTCCGCACCTCCGGTGAGCGCTCGTGCCGCGAGCCGGGCCGCGGGGCCCGGCGGATGGTTGCCCTTGCGCTCGCAGGGTGGCAGCGTGGAGAAGGCACCCAGAACGGCCCGCTCGAGCAGCGCCCGGTGCTCGTCGGTCCGGACCAGGCCGTGGCCGACGCGGTGGACGGCCACGAGCGCGCCCGAGGCGGCGACGATCTCGAGCGTCGGGCTCCCCAGGCGCTGGCGGATGGTGAGCGCCGCGCCGATGAAGCCCGGCGGCACGGAGTAGCGGGCACCCCGGAAGGCGACCGTCGCGTTCGCGTCGACCGGCCCCGTCTGCTCGATCGTGGCGGGGTACGGCAGCGGGGGCA
>JAYVMQ010000123.1:0-2612 GCA_043758855.1 Chloroflexota bacterium | reverse complement strand
GGCAGGCTGCGGTAGAGGGCATCGCGCAGCAACTGATGGCGGAAGTCGAACAGCCCGCGCGACCCGGGTGCGTCGAGTACGTGCTGGTCGACGAGTTCGCGCAGCGGTCGGTCAAGGGAGTCGGCGGTCACTTCCATGATGCCGGCAAGAACCTCGGGGACGAAGCACCGGCCGATCACGGCGCCGGAACGGGCGACTGCTTGGGCGTCCGGGGAGAGCCGGCCGATGCGCTGGAGGATCGCATCCTCCAGGGTGTCCGGGACCGCGGCGTTGCGGATCGCGCGGCTATCCGTCCGTTCATCCGCGGAGATCGCCCCGAGCAGCTCTTCGATGTGAAGCGGAACGCCGTCGGTCCGCGCGTAGACCGCCGTTACGACGTCGCGCGGCGCCGGCAAACCGGTGTCGAGGATGAGTGTCGTCATGAGCGCCGTCTGCTCAAGGGTCAGGGGTGCGAGTCGCGCCTCCTCGGCTACGCGCTGGGTCAGGAGCCTGGCCCGCCACTCCCGTAGGAGGGCGCCCGGCGCAAGCTCGTCGGTGCGATAGGCGCCGACGATCAGCAGCGGTCGATCTCGGGTCGCCCGAGCCAGCTCGGTGACGATATGGAGGCTCAGGTTGTCCGCCCACTGCAGGTCGTCGAAAGAAAGCACCGTCGGGCCATCAAGCGCGCCGACAATCAGATCGACGGCTTTGAGCGTGAGGGCTCGGCGACCCTGCTGCGGGGCCGCCACGGTCGCATCGACGAGTTCAAGGAGCTTGCGTCCGAGATCCGCCCACGGCTCTACACGCGTCATCGAGCGGGCCATGTCGAGCAGCGACGCTGCCGGCACGTCGCTGTCCTGAGGAGCGAGGAAACCGGCCGCCGTTCGGAAGTCCCTGTCGCGGCCCATGGTCTCGATCGCCGCCATGAATCGCGACTTGCCGACGCCGGCTTCGCCCGCGAGCAAGAGGAACTGGCCATGACCCGCCGCCGTCTCGGCAAGACGACGCTCAGCCAGGTCGAGCAAGTCTTCGCGTCCGATGAGGGTCGGTGATAAGCGTGGACCCAGGCGTGTCATGAGCCCGAGTCTACGTCACTGATCCGGGTGGTCATCGGTTGAACGACCCATGTCCCGCTTGGTACGTCGCCAATTGCCGCGTCATGTCGGTCGGGAGAATACGGGCTCTTCGGCCGGAATCACGATGACCACCGGTTGCGACATCGCCACTCTGTTGTCCGAAGCGATCCGCAAGAGGAGATACCGATGGCAAGGTTCATGGATGTTCATTCGGGGTTCGTTGGCGTGACGCAGCAGCAGCTGGAAGCGGCCCACAAACGCGATCTCGCGATCGAGGCAGACGAGGGCGTGCATTTCGAGCGCGCCTGGCTCGATCAAGAGACGGGCAAGGTGTTCTGCCTCGCCAGCGGGCCGAGCCGCGAGGCGGTCCTACGAATCCACGAGCGCGCAGGCCATGCCACGAGCGAAATCTATGAGCTCACGGTGGAGGTGGCGTGATGAGGCTTCGAGAAACGCCCTACCCCCGATCGCTCTCGCTCGCGAAACAGCGACAGGCGGAGCTTATCCACGAAGCCGAGCAGTACCGTCTCGCCAAAGAGGCCAGGCAGTACCGTCTCGCGTCCGCTCACCTGAGAGGGCTCGCCAACGGCCCGGCGACACGGCTCCTCAACAGCAGTCGCCGCAGCGTCGGACGGTGGTTCGCAGGCATCCGTCTCGCATTTTCCGGTCCTAAGGCACCCTGCAGCGACCCCTGCCCCGACTGCACCCCCTGCTAGCGACCCAAAGGAGGCGGCGGCGCTCGGAAGCACCAGTCTCGACGCGGTCTCAGGCGCCGCGACGCCGGTCAGGCAGCGGCGTCCGGACAACCGAAGACGTTGAAGCCTGCGAGATTCAATCGATGAATGTCGAGACGTTACTGAGGATGTCGATGTCGGACGTGCGAGCGTGACCTGGCGAGCGTTGATCCTTTTCGGCCTGCCAGGCCAATCGCCAGGCCACGCAAGAATGCCCAGAGAAGGTCCACGCCGGTTACGCGCCCAGATAGGCTTTCTTGACCTGCTCATTCGCCAGGAGGGCCGCCGACGTATCTGCCAGGACGATCTTGCCTGTTTGAAGGATGTAACCGCGACTCGCCACCGTAAGTGCCATCTGAGCATTTTGCTCGACGAGCAGGATGGTGGTCCCTTGAGAGTTGATGTCCTGGATGATCTCGAAGATCTGCTCTACCAGGTTCGGCGCCAGACCCATGGAAGGCTCGTCGAGAAGCAACAACTTGGGCCGAGCCATGAGCGCGCGGCCGATCGCGAGCATCTGCTGCTCGCCGCCCGATAGCGTCCCGGCTGCCTGACGGTGGCGTTCAAGCAACCGCGGAAAGAGGTCATACACGCGCTCGAAATCGGCGGCGATTTCCGCCTTGTTGCTGCGGGTGTAGGCCCCCATCTGGAGGTTCTCTGTGACCGTCAGGCGACCGAAGATGCGGCGCCCCTCAGGAGCCTGGCCAATACCGAGCCGCACAAGGCGGTGAGCCGGCACCGTGGTGACGTCTTTGCCTTCGAGTTCTATTCGGCCGGACCGTGGATGGATCAGCCCACTGATCGTCTTGAGCGTAGTGGACTT
>JAYVMQ010000122.1:0-14336 GCA_043758855.1 Chloroflexota bacterium | reverse complement strand
CCCTCAGGAGTCGCCAGCGGGGGCGGCCCGAGGCCTATCTTGCCGGCGTCCCACCACGCCCCTTCGCGCGCCTCGAGCAGGACGGCGTGGTCGCCCCAGTGACGCAGGTCCGGCGAGTACGAGATCCAGATGTTGGCCGAACCCTGGAGTGGCGACGGGCGATGAATCATGATCCAACGGCCGTCGAAACGGTGCGGGAAGAGTGCCGCATCCTTGTCGTCCGGCGGCATGACCGGCCCCAGCCTCCGCACCTCCCTAAAGTCCTTAGTCATCGCCAACGACACCAGCGGACCCCGGTTGCTGTAGGCCGTGTAGGTAATTGCCCATTCGTCTCGCTCGGGCAGGTAGACGAGGCGCGGATCCTCGCAGCCCCAAACCTCCTCGGGATGGGTCGCCACGGGCGCCAGGAGAGGCTCCGCGTCGATGCGCCAATCCGAGACTCCGTCCGCGCTCCGAGCCACATGCAGACTGGAGATTCCGCGCAGGTCCTCGACCCGCATCAGCAGGACGGTCTCGTCGCCGACACGAGCGGCGCCCGGGTTGAAGACGGTGTTGGCCGGGTAAGGCAGATGCTCGGCGGTAATGATCGGGTTGAAGGCGTGCCTGACGAAAAGATGCCTGCCGCGCAACTCACTCACCTTGGTTGGGGCCGTCGAAAGACGGCTGGGCGACGCCGATCAGCCCGACATCGCTTTGGGTCAACCGGCGCAGGCCCCGTATCTGTTCAAGAGCGGTCAGCCACATAAGAGTCGACTCGCCTCCCTGGTTTTCGTTGGGCCCCCATGGGGTCAGACCATCCTGGCAGCCTCCACTGGCCGGTATGGCCAGCGGCACTCCCAGATCGTTATCGCCAAGGAACCAGCCATAGGCGGTCTCGGCGGCGTACAAGTAGCGCTGGCGGCCGGTGGCTCGATAGGCGTCCGCGGCCGCGTCGACCATCGAGCCAGCCTCGATGGGCTGCTGATCGAACTGGCTACGCCCGGCCGTCCGGGGCCACCAAGTCTTATTGCCGATCGGTGAAAACTTGCCCGCCTCGGTGGTCTGCACGTCAATGAGCCAGTCGAGCACAGAACAGCCTTTGGCGACCAGCTCCGGCCGGTCCAACCGCAGCCCGGCGGCGATTAGGGCACGCGGAACGAGGGGGTTCTCGTACGTGAGGATGGGCTCGGACCAGGGCCACTCAGTCTTGGGCTCGCCGACAAGCTCGACCAGGCGAGCTGCTAGTGCATTGAATGCGGATCCGGCCTCGGAAGGCAGCCCAGACTTGATGACAGAGTCGCAGGCAAGCAGCGTCGCCGATACGGCGCGCAGGGCACCGAACGAGAGGCTCGCCGGCAGAGCCAGAAGGAAGAGCCGTCGGGCCTGGTCGGCCAGATCAGTGCCAGGCACTTCGACCATTACCGCAGCCAGCCCCAGAAGCGCGCGGGCGTGGCAGTCCTCCGAGGCCGCGACATCGAGCCAAACGCCATCGGCATCGCGGAAGTTGAGGAAGCGTCCGGAGGTGTGGTCGTAGGCCTTCTGCACGAACATGAGCGCCCGCCGCACACTGGCGTCAACCGCTGGCCATCCCAGTTCGCGCGAGTGCAGAACGTCTACGATGATCGCGCGCGCAACATCGTCGGTGCAGTATCCGAACTGGCGCTCCGGCACCACTCCTCGGGCATGCTGCCAGATTCCCAGGTCCGTGCTCATGGCATCGAGATGAACTCTGGAGACTGGGTAGAGCGGCCTCTTCCCGGAGCTCGGATGACTGTCGGCCCGGGTGGCGCTGGTGGCGCGGTCAAGCACGGCCGGCACCCACTCCTTCTGGACCGGCAGTCGAGCTGCCCCAGGGAGCGCTCACAGGCACACGGGCTATGGGGGCTGCGACACGGTCGAAGATCCGTGCGTACCTGGCGCCGACCGTCGTCCAGACCATGGTCCTGCTGAAATCATATGCGCGGCGCCCAAGGCGCTTGCGCAGGTCTCGGTCGAGGAGCACTTCGGTCAGCGACTCGGCCAGGGCTGGCGCGGAGTTGGACGCCACCAGCATTCCTCGGCCGGCTGCGAGCATCTCCATGGCGTAGCTGTAGCGGGTCGAGACGATCGCCTTGCCGGCGCTCATCGCGTAGGCCAGGGTGCCCGACACGATCTGGTCCGAATTCGGGTATGGAGTGACGAAAATGTCGGCCGCGGTGAGCCATGTCCCCAGCTCCGTCTGACTTACGAAACGATCGATGAAAACGACCCGTCCGGCGACGCCCAGAGCGTCCGCGAGGTCCCTGAGCTTGCTGCGGTAGGTCTCGCCCTCGCGACGCAGCAACTCGGGATGGGTGGCGCCAAGGATCACGTAGTAGGCACCAGGATCGGCTGCGATGACTGACGGCATGGCTTCGATGACGGACTCGTACCCTTTGCCGGGCCCAAGCAGTCCGAAGCTCAGGATCATCGGAGCCACCTTCATGCCAAGCCTCGGCTTGACGGTGTCAGGCTCTAGCAAAGGAAGCTGCGGGACTCCGTGGGGCACCACGTCCAGGCGTGCCTGGTTGACTCCGTAGACGCGAGCGAGGAGAGCCGCCGCGGACCCTGACATGACCACGCTCGCCGCGCTGGTGTCGATCAGGCTTGTCAGCACGCGGCGCTGCCCGGGCGATGGGGTGTGCGGAACCGTGTGCAGCGTTGCGACAACTGGCTTGTTCAGGGCAGCAACGAAATCGAGCACGAAGTCTCCATCGTTGCCACCCCAGATCCCGTACTCGTGCTGGACCGACACGACCCTTGCGTCCGATTCGTTCAGCGCCCTGGCGACTCGGTAGTAGTCGCCCCTGACGTCGCGTCGGATCTTGTGGGTCACCTCGAGCGGGTAGACATTAGGCCCATCGGCCGGGTGTAGGGCCACAATCTCTTGGCTGCCCATTGCACCTGCCAGGTCAAGGGTGAAAGTGGCGATCCCGCATCTACGGGGTGGGTATGTTGAAACGAAAACGCTGCCTCGACTCATTTCCTCCGTGCCGAGCTCGCCGACCAGTAAACGCGAGCTTGACCCTGTCATGCCGGATTGACCAAAATCTCCGGGCTTGGTCCACCCGGGATCGGCCAACAGCTACCTGCCGTTTCGGGAAGCGGTGCAATCCGGTGCTGTCCGTCCCACTGGAGCCGACGCAAACGTTCGATGCACGCGGCATCGTACGCCCGGTGGACACCCACGCCAAGTGATTCCCGTATGGCGAAACATCGAACCCCGGCATTGGACCGGAGCGGCAGGCGCACGGCTCGGTTTACCGTCGCCGACCTTGCCTTGCCAACACCGCGCCGCGACGGCCGGCCTTTTGGTCAGTCCCTGAGTTCCAGGTTCGCCATGCTGGCCAGGAGCGTCTTGACGCCGCCGCCATTCGAGAAGGCGACAGTGACCTCCTCGTCGGCGCGAGTCAGCTTGGAGGACACCACGATGCCATCTCCCAGGCGAGGGTGGCGGACGCGATCGCCGTCGCGGTATTGCCGCTCGCCGGGAATGCGGGGGCGGGACGCCGGGGCCGGGCGCGACGCGGACAGTGTTGCCTGGTCGCCCGGCCGACTCCCGAGTTCTCGTGGGGTGCCTGAGTTCGCGCCGCCCGGCACGTCCAGACTGCCTGAGCGCGCCCCCGACTCGTAGGCCTCGCGGCGCGCCCCGAGGTCGCGGGTCGGTTTGAACGTCTCCCCTGCCCTGGGTCCGCCCGCCGGGCCGCTGCCACTCCTGTAGGCGCCGCCGCCGGCCCGGATCGACGCGCCGAAGCGGCTACCAGGCCGCCGCCCAAAGACCAGGTCCGGGTCCACGTCTCCGATGTCGTCGTTGAACTCGTCGGCGCGCTCCAGTCGAGGCCCTGACATCAGCGCCGCCGGGATCTCGAACAGGAATCGGCTCGGGACTGAGAGGCCACCCTGGCCCCATGTGGCTCGCCGCGCGGCGTGGGAAAGGAACAACCGCCGCTTGGCTCGAGTGATGCCCACATAAGCGAGCCGTCTCTCCTCCTCGAGTTGCTTCTCGTCGTCGAGCGAACGGCTATGCGGGAAGACACCTTCCTCCAGACCGCCGATGAAGACGACCGGGAACTCAAGCCCCTTGGCCGCATGGAGAGTGATGAGGGTCACGGCGTCCGCACCGACTTCGTACGAGTCCTGGTCCGCGACGAGCGCAGTCTCCTCCAAGAAACGATCTAGGGCGTCATCAGGCGAGAGATCGTCATATCGAGTTGTCACAGATCGAAGCTCGAGCAGGTTGGCCCAGCGCTCCTCGCCCTCCTCGGAGCCGTCGGCAAGCATGGCCCGGTAGCCCGATTCCTCCAGCACGGCGTCCAGCAGCTCGGGCAGCGACAACACGCCGATCCTGGTCCGGAGCCGCGCCACGAGAACGGCAAAACCACTTAGCGCGGTCCGAGCCCGCGGCCCCAGCGCCTCGAGGCGCCCGTCGGCGGCAGCCAGGACCGCGCCCCAATATGTCGGCTCCGGAGCCGCGGACGCGGCCGCCTCGACCGGCCGGATGGTCCGTCCCCCGGCCGCTTCGACGCGCAACTCGTCCAGGCTCTTCTCGCCGATACCTCTGGCCGGTACGTTGAGGATCCGCTCGAAGCTGATTTGATCAGTGTCGTTGCGCAGTATTCGCAGGTAGGCCAGGGCGTCTTTGACCTCACGGCGTTGGTAGAAGCGCGTCCCACCCACAAGCTGGTAGCGGATGCCGTAGCGCAGGCACGCTTCTTCAATGGCTCGGCTCTGGGCATTAGTCCGGTACATGACCGCGATGTCGCCGCGCTCCCAATGCTCGGCCTCTTCATCGGCTCGCCGCGTCAGGACCGAGCTTCTACCGCCCGTCAGCTCCTCGATCTGGCGCGCGATCCACTCGGCCTCCTCCTCCTCGTTGTAGGCCTCGAAGCGCTGGATCTTGCTCCCGCCGGCGTGGTCGGTCCATAGCTTCTTTTCCTTGCGCGACGAGTTGTGGGTGACCACGGCGTGCGCGGCATCGAGGATCAGCTGAGTGGAGCGGTAGTTCTGCTCGAGCTTGACGACCGCCGCGGCCGGATAGTCGCCCTCAAAGTCAAGGATGTTGCGAATGTCAGCACCGCGCCAGGAGTAGATCGATTGATCGTCGTCACCCACGACGCACAGGTTGTGGTGGGCCGCGGCAAGGCCCTTTACCCACAGGTACTGCGGCCGATTCGTGTCTTGATACTCGTCCACGTGGAGGTAGCGCCAACGGCTCTGATAGCGCTCCAGCACCGCCGGCGCGTCGTGGAACAGCCGCACCGCCTCCAGCAGCAAATCGTCGAAGTCCAGTGCCTTCGCCGCTCGAAGTAGGGTCTGGTATCGACGGAACAGCCGAGCGATCTCGCGCTCACGATTTGTGTGAGCGTTGGCCGACAGGAAGTCCGCGTCAAGCATCTCGTTCTTGGCCCGTGAGATCGAGCCGAGGATCGAGGCGGGCTTGTATTCGCCCGTGATCGGAAGGTCCTCGTCCTTAAGGATCTGCTTCATCAGCGCCTGCTGATCGGCCGAGTCGTAGACCACGAAATGCGGGTCCAGGCCTATGGCCGCCCCGTCACGACGCAGGACCCGGGCGCACATGGCATGGAAGGTGCCCATAGCCACTTCGCGGCCGGCCTCATCGCCGACCAGGCCTGTGATGCGGGCCCGCAACTCAGCCGCGGCCTTGTTGGTGAAGGTGACGGCGAGGATCTGCCACGGCTTGACACCGCGGACGCCGACTAGGTAGGCCACGCGATGGGCAAGCACCCGCGTCTTGCCGCTGCCGGCACCAGCGAGGATCAGGACGGGCCCTTCTGTCGTGGTGATTGCCCGCTGCTGCTCCGGGTTGAGACGGGCCAGAATGCGTGCGGCCAGAGCGTCCGCGGCCGCCTGGCGCTCGGCCAGGGCCACGGGCTCAGGCTCGAACGGCGATGGCTCGTAGGCCTCGATGCGGGGCCCGTCGAACGCCTCGGGCGGAGCCTCGGCCGGAAGGGGCGGCTCGTCATGCGGGAACGGCGGCTCGTCCGGGAGGGGCGGCTCGTCCGGGAGGGGCGTGGGGGCGTCGGGCGTGGGTCCGCCCCACAGGCCGTGCTCGGGCCCATGTACCCCGCCGCGCGCGATGTCAGTGCGGGCTTGCCGCCCGCCGCTTGGTGTTCCGCTCACCTGAGAATTGTATGGGCGCCGAATTCATCCCGGGTTTTGGGACGCGGATCGCCTATTGCCCGATCGACGGCACGGCCGGGATGTCGAAGTTCTGCGGGTCTGGAGCCTTGATAGCCTGGACGTTATTCCAGTTCGACAGGACAACACGGACTATGGCGGCGCCCGAAGAGGGATCGGCCGTAGTGAACTCCAGGCGCTCGAGCTGAAAGCTATCTTGGGTGATCCACAGGTTGAGTTCACCGCTGCCGAGGGCCTGGCCTATGGACTTCAGGGCGGCCTGAGCCACTTCCTTGGTCACCTTGACACGGATGTGATAGGCGGGACCGCTGGCCTCCTGCTCGGTGCCCACCAGCACGGGCGACAGGGCGGGGTCATTGGCGATGGTCACGACCTCCCGAACGATCCAGACCGGGCTCGGGGCGCTGGACAGAGCAGGGTTCAGCACGCCCATAGCCGTGTCATCCGACATCGCGTACTTGGTCGCGCCGTAAGACCGGAAGTAGGCGAAGGGGCTGATCTCGATCAGCTCGCCAGACAGCGCGGGCAGACCGGGCATGCCGCCGGTCACATGGGCTGCCTTATTGAGTAGGTCGATGTCACCCTCAGCCTTAGTACCCTGAAGACTGATGGGCATCGACGTGTACACCGGCGTGGGGGCGGGAGTCGGTGAGACGGCCGCATTCGGAGACGGCGTGGGCGTGGGGGCGAGCGTGGGGCTTGGGGTCGGGGTCGGGGTTGGCGTGCCCGAGGCACTTGGCTTGGCCGAGCCGCCGGTCGCCACGGGCGCACTGGCTACAGCCGAGCCGGACGGGGCCGCGGCGCTGCCGGAGGCCACTGCGCTGGCCGAGGGGGCGATCGTTGGCACCGCTGTGGGCGCGAGCGTCGGCGCCGGCGTAACTACGGGGTAGCCAAACATGAACTGGCCGGCGGCCTCGAACTGGAAGTGCACCGACTGCAGACCGTCGACATTGGTCTTTGCGTTGCTCAGAATCTTGCGGACATCGGTCAAGGGCGTTGACGAGCAACCGGCAACGAGCGCCACTACGGCGAGCAAGCCGGCGGCTGTTGTAGCGAATGACTTCCGACCAAACACGCGAGATCCTCCATCGAGTGACCGGCCGTAGGCGGTAAGGCCTCTAGATCGCCGGCGCCGGGCCCTGTCCCTGACAGCGGGCCTGGGTGGCAGTGTAACGGGCCGGCGGCCGCCACGACCTGAATGCCCCCCGACGTGCCGCACAACCGAAGCCTCGAGTCTGTGCCGGGGGCTTCTACCATCACCTGGAGGAGAGGCCGGGCCTACTGGCCGGCTTGGATCTCGCTATCGGCCGGGGCTTTGATGGTCAGTCGCACTCGGCACCGCGCTGGCAATCGGCAGAGTCGAAAGCGGCGACTTCGCGTGGCTGGCAATGGCGCCTCCAAGCGGGCGACCGGGTGCCAAGGCGCCCTCGGTCGGCTTGAAGTCAGAAGAAACCCCGAGCCAAGCCGGCCCGGGGTTCCAGGATTCTCAATAGACGCCCTGAGGCGCACGTTTTATGGCGTCGCGGCGTTGATATCGCTCGCGGCCGGAGCCGTAACGGTAACCGGGGCACCGTAATTGGTGATGGTGATAGTCATGCCCAGGTTGCCCAAGGACGACGACGCGCCGGCAATCTGGATTTTGGCGAGCTGATAGGAGTCCTTGTAAGTCCAGATGTCGACCGACGCGGAGTCGATCTTCATCCCCGGAGCTTCACTGGCAGCGGCCGCGGCGATCTCGGTGTTGATCTTGTCGAGCGGCACGGAAATGGAGATGTGATAAGCGTCCTTGCCGCCTATCTGCTCCACACCAACGAGAGTGGCCTTGACCCCGGCAGCATCTAGCTGCTGGCGCAGCTTCGCTATCTGGTCAGCCATTCCGGTAAGGGCCGACGGGTCTGCGGACGGAACAGTGACAGGTAGGCTGTCCTTGAGGCTGCCCAGGTCCGTCTTGGTGTACTTGGGGCCGAGAAGACTGACCTTGTAGTAGAGGATGGAGTCCTTCGCGATCAAGTCACCGGTCAGCGGGACGTTGCCCAACATTGCGATTGGGGGCACGGTGAGCGAGATATGGGCGGCCTGGTTGGCCACGTCGACATCGCCCTCGATGGCCGTACCGTCGAGCTTAAGGTCGCTTGTCAGGCCACCACCGGCACTGCCAGCTGCGCCCTTGAGCGCGGCGGCCTTGATCGTACCGGTGACCTCGATCTTGATGTGGAATGACGTGGTGCCCTGTCCGCTCGAGAGCACCTGGGTGATGATCGAACTTGGATCGTTGGGGTTGACGGCGGCCGACGCGAGGGCGGCTGACGCTCCAGCCGGGGCCATCGAGCCGCCCGCTGGGCCGCTGGTCCCGCCTGCCCCCGGGGACGCGGCGGTGCCACCGCAGGCACTGGCAATGACGACGAAGAGTCCGGTGAATATCGCGAGAGCTGGCTTAGGCGATCGAATCAATTTGACATTCTCCTCTTGGGGGCTGATAGAGATTGAGCATTGGACTTCGGAAGGCGAAACGTCAAACGAATTCCCCACATTTCGGGTAGTTGTCTCACCCTGCAAACTAAGGGCCCCGGGCAATCGCCCGAGGCCCTTAGGAGTTAGCCAAAAGCCACATCGCTGGCCCGCCGAATTGCGCCGGCCGACCGTGCGCCAGGCGGGCCTGGCGGCGACGTTCTAGAAGTCCATCTCCCCGCCGTGGCCATGGCCACCGCCGGCTGATTCCTTCTTCTCGGGGATGTCGGTGATCAGGGTCTCGGTCGTCAGGACCATCTTGGCGATGGAGGCTGCGTTCTCGAGGGCGGAGCGGGTCACCTTGGCGGCGTCCACGATGCCCTTTACGAACATGTCGCCGTACTCACCCTTGAGGGCGTCGTAGCCGAAGCCGACCTTCATGCCACGAACCTGCTCGACCACGACCTCGCCATGAGCGCCGGCGTTATCGGCGATCTGGCGGATCGGGTACTCGAGGGCTCGGCGGACGATATCGACGCCCACCTGGGAGTCGGGATCGGTCAGCTTGAGCTTGTCCAGAACGGACTGGCAGTGGAGGAGGGTTGCGCCGCCACCTGCGACCATGCCTTCCTCGATGCCGGCCCGCACTGTGGACAGAGCGTCCTCGATGCGGTGCTTCTTCTCCTTGAGCTCGACCTCGGTGGCCGCGCCCACTTTGATGACGGCAACGCCGCCGGCGAGCTTGGCGAGGCGCTCCTGGAGCTTCTCGCGGTCGTAGTCGGAGGTGGTGTCCTCGACCTGGGCGCGGATCTGAGCGATGCGGGCCTTGACCGCCTCAGGCGCACCGGCGCCGTCAACGATTGTAGTGTCGTCCTTGGTGGCGACGACACGGCGGGCCTCGCCGAGGTCCTCAACGGTGACGGAGTCGAGCTTGCGGCCGATCTCCTCGCTGATCACGGTGCCACCGGTCAGAACGGCGATGTCGCGGAGCATCTCCTTGCGGCGATCGCCAAAGCCCGGGGCCTTGACGGCCAGGACTTGCACGGTGCCGCGGAGCTTGTTCACGACCAGCGTGGCCAAAGCCTCGCCATCGACGTCCTCGGCGATGATCAGGACCGGACGGCCGATCGAAACGGCCTTCTCGAGCGCCGGCAGCATGTCCGCAACGGCCGAGATCTTCCGGTCTGTGATCAGAATCTTGGGGTTGTCCAGAACCGCTTCCATCCGGTCTGGATTGGTCACGAAGTAGGCCGAGATGTAGCCCCGGTCGAACTGCATGCCCTCGGTGTATTCCTTCTCCAGGCCGAGAGACTGGCCTTCTTCAACCGTGACGACGCCGTCCTTGCCGACCTTGTCCATGACCTCGGCAATGATGTCGCCGACTTCCGGATCGGCGGCGGAAATCGTGGCGATGGCCGCGATTTCCTCGCGCGAGTCGATTGGGCGGGACTGCTTCTTGATCTCCGCGACGACGGCCTCGACGGCCTTCTCGATGCCGATGCGGATCAGCATCGGGTTCGCACCGGCGGTGACGTTGCGGATGCCCTCGTTGATCATCGCCTGGCCAAGGACCACGGCGGTAGTGGTACCGTCGCCGGCCACGTCGTCTGTCTTGGTCGCGACTTCCTTGAGGAGCTGCGCGCCCATGTTCTCGAAGGGGTCTTCGAGTTCGATGTCGCGGGCGATGGTGACGCCGTCGTTGGTGATCGTCGGCGCACCAAACTTCTTGTCCAGGACGACGTTTCGACCCTTAGGGCCGATCGTGACCTTGACGGCCTCGGCGAGGCGATCGACGCCGCGCTTGAGGGATCGACGAGCTGTCTCGTCGAAAACGAGCTGCTTAGCCAAGTGTGTAATCCTCCGTTACCTGCGGCCCGCGGATCTTGCGCGAGGCCGATCTGAAATCCGAGTCAGGTTCGACCTAGATCTCTAAATCTCTAGATCTCGACGATGGCGACCATCGGTGGCCGCTCAACGTCAGATTTCGACGATGGCTAGGATGTCCTTCTGGCTGACGATGAGGAGCTCCTCGCCGTCGACCTTGAAGTCCGTGCCGGCGTACTTCGAGTAGAGAACCCGGTCGCCCTTCTTGACGTCCATCTTCTCGCGCGTGCCGTCATCGAGGGTCCGGCCGGGGCCCACCGACAGGATGGTTCCCTCTTGCGGCTTCTCCTTGGCCGTGTCCGGCAGGACGATTCCACTCTTGGTGACTTCCTCGCGGGGAGTCGGCTGGATGACGACGCGATCGCCAAGGGGCTTGAGCTTCTTGCTGCTAACAGTGGCACTTGCCAACGCGCAGTTCCTCCTGAGGGCGGCGGGCGGGTGCCTGCCGTCGCTACTCCTGGATGTGGTGTTCGACACCGGTAGACCGGCGCAAACGCTCTTGTCTGAGTGCCGTCACGGCTAAAGCGCGTGGCCCGCGAGTCCCTTGCCCAACGCGTGGGAAGAACCCGGAGGAGTCGATCCGCCATTGCGGCGGCGACGCCTGACCGTCCGATTAGCACTCTACCATTGAGAGTGCTAACAGCCTAACCACGGCCATTCGGCCTGTCAAGCGGACCTGGGCGCGCGAACCCGTGTGCCGGGAAGCTGGTGCGGTCGGGCTGGGCGAGTGAGTCCCGGGGGCACTAGGATTGCGATTAGGAGGACCACATGACCGCGGCCGATCTCCCTGATCACGTCATTCGCAACCGCCAATATTGGGATGCGTACGCTCCCAAATGGGTCGCGGAGGGCGAGCGCAACTGGGCCTCGAATGTCCCTACCTGGGGAATGTGGGGCACCGCCGAGTCCGTCGTGCATATGCTCGACGACGTCACCGGCCTGGACGCAATCGAACTCGGCTGCGGAACCGGCTACGTTTCGGCCTGGCTGGCTCGACTAGGGGCGCGGCTGGTGGGCATTGACAACTCGGCCGAGCAGCTCGCCACCGCCCGGAGACTCCAGATCAAGCATGGCCTCGAGTTTTCGCTCATCCACGGCAATGCCGAGACGGTGCCGCTGCCCGACGGCAGCTTCGATTTGGCGATCTCCGAATATGGCGCCTGCATCTGGGCCGACCCGTACCTCTGGATCCCTGAAGCGGCCCGGCTGCTCCGGCCTCGCGGGCGACTGGAATTTCTGTGCAACAGCTACCTGCAGACGCTGTGCGCGCCGGACCAGGGCGACGCTCCGGCGACCGACCGGCTCATCCACAACCAGTTCGGCAAATACCGGTTCGAATGGTCGAGCGATCAGTCGCCGGTGGAGTTCCACCTGCCCCACGGCGAGATGATCCGGCTGCTCCACGAAACCGGTTTTGAGGTGGAGGAGCTGATCGAGATCCAGGCGCCGGAAGGAGCGACGACCCGGCACGCCTACGTGACCCCAGAATGGGCCCGCCGCTGGCCGAGCGAGGAAGTCTGGAAGGCCCGCAAACGCGGCTAGGCGCCAGGCTGCAGCTAGGGGCCGACGGCAATGACGGCCTCGACGGCTGCGAGATGGGGCTCACGGTGCATCCAGCGGTTGACGAGGTGGGGCTTCTCCGTCGTCAGGCTGGTGGGAAACCGGTCGGTCAGTTCCACCAGGAGCGTGTCGAGAGACTCGGCCGCGGCGAGCGCCTGCACACCGACGTCGGTGCCGATCTGCTCGGTCCAGATTCCGAGGAAGGCGGCCAGCGGCAGGTTTATGGCATCGGTCATGCCGCCCGGGAGGCTGGCGGGCTCGAATGTACCGGTTCCGCCCGCGGCCTCCTTCGCCATGCGCCAGCGCGTCTCGTACGACCGGTCCCAGAAGGCCAGGTGCCCCAGCACCTGGGCCACGTTCCAACTGCCCTCAGCCGTTGGTTCGGTCGGCCGGGCCATGTCAGCCGGGGTCAGCCGAGCGACGAGAGCGGCCAGGCGGCGGCGGCTCTCGGCATTACGCTCGATGAACGAGCGATCGACTGCGGGCGCTGTGAGACCGTTGGTCCCTCGGTAAGTCGCGGCGGCAGCCGCCTCGGCCGCGATGCTCCGCTCGATGTGGTCGAGATGTTCAGTTCGATGGCGGTGTCGGTGTAGTAGGTAGGCCCTGGGCGTGCCCTCCAGCGCATCGACAAGCGAATCGGGGGCGCCGGCAATCAGCGCGTCCAGTTTGATCGCGGCATCGAGCGCCAGGGCCGGGATGTCGTTGGCGTTGATGCCGGCCCAATATGGATGCAGGGCCTCATTGGCCAGATGCTCGGCGGCAAGTATCGACGCCTCATCTGCGGTCCAGCGACCGGCCAGCATCTGCGTCCAGCGGGCGGCCTGCCAGCGATCCCAGAAGCCGGTGTGGGCTAGTGCGGAGGCTACGGTCCAGCCCTCGCCAAGGTCGATCGTCAGCTGGGTCGGAGTGAGCGTCGAGATCAGGCCGGCCAGCCGTTCTCGCGACTCGTCATTTGCTCGCTGGAAGCTGCGGTCCGTCATGGTGGTCTCCGAATGGTGTGACGCGGCGCCGCTCAGGCCGGGTCACTCCGTCGGACCGGGGAGCTGCGTCGGAAGGTGGCGTCATAGGCCGCCACAAGGCCTGCCCCAATCGTATCCGGGGTCTGTCCGCGTTGCTGCGCGAGCCACTCCGCGGTGATGCCGACCCACTCCGGCGAGTTGCGGCGGCCGGAGAAACCTGGAACGGAGCCACGCGGCACACCCGGTGGGGCAAGATACGGCGAGTCCGTCTCGGTCAGGAGCCGCTCGCCGGGAACCAGCCTCGCGACCTCCGCGGACGCCTCCTCGCCATTCCGGAACACAAGCCCGCCGAACGCAATCGCGATGCCCATCTCCAGCGCGGCAGCGGCGTAGTCCAGCGGGCCGGAGAAGGAGTGCAGGACGGCGGGCGGGCTCTGGCCGAACACGGCTCGTGCGGCCGCTCCACCGAAGTCGGCGGCCTGGAGCTCGGTGATCAGCGTGTCCTGGGCGTCGCGCCGCCCGGCCGCGGAACGGCAGTGGAGAATGACGGGCTTGCCGGCGTCCAGACTGAGGCGCAGGTGGCGTCGCAGGTTAGCGAGCTGGGCCTCTTGAGGGGAGTGCATCCGGTCGAAGTCGAGACCTGTTTCCCCAATCGCCACGACCTCGGCCTTGCCGGCCAGCTCCACGACCGAGGCCCAATCGGCGTCGGTGGTGACCGAGGCATCGTGCGGGTGCACGCCCACGGCCGCGTCCATGCCCCACTCCCGAGCCAGCTTCACGGCCGCGGCCGAGGATCCGGCGTCCCAGCCCGGAACGAGAATTCGCTCAACCCCGGCGGCGCGGGCCGCGGCCAGCACGGCGGGAAGGTCGGCCGCGAAAGCGTCGACCTGCAGGTGGGCGTGGCTGTCGATCAGTCGCATGGGCTTTGGCCGGAGCAGGCTCAGCCGGCAACCGGCGTCGCGGCCTCGGTCTCGATCCGCGGGAAGAGCGGTTGGGCGGCAGCCACGCGGCCACCCGACACAAACCCCGCTCCCCAATCAAGCTGCGGCAGTATCGCCGCCCCGCCGTTGCCATCCGCACCGGGGGTGTACTCGTAACCGAGTTGGGCCAGGATCTTGGGCGCGGCGGTCGGCATGAAGGGCGCCACGGCAAGGCCGATGAGCCGGCAGGCCTCGATCAAGTCGCCAAGGACGAAGCGCAGCTGTTCTGTTTTGCCCTCGGCTCCGGCTTTGGCCTCTTTGGCGAGAGCCCAGGGCTGCTGGAGATCGACCTCGCGATTGGCCGCGTCGACGAAGTTCCACAGCTCAGCAAGTGCGTCACTCAACTGGC
>JAYVMQ010000121.1:0-4657 GCA_043758855.1 Chloroflexota bacterium | reverse complement strand
TCGCGCCGAGGATAAGGAGCCCGCTGAGGACGAGACCGATCGCGCTCAGCGGATTCTCGACCAGCCGTTGCACGAATGCGATGAGCCGGCGACGCCGGGAGCGGGCAGCAAAGTGGGCTGCGTCCAGCGCCACGGGCGTCAAGTCAGGCATACGAGATCCGCGGGTCGAGAAGCGCGTAGACCACGTCGACGATGAGGTTGGCGACGACATACACGATCGAGATGACGAGGGTAACACCCATGATCGCGGCGTAATCTAGGTTCCCGATCGCGTTGACCGCGTAGAGACCTATCCCGGGCCAGCTGAAGACGGCCTCGGCTAGGACGTTCCCGGCGAGAAGGTAGCCGACCTGAAGCCCGATCACGGTGACCGTCGGGATGAGTGCGTTCTTCACGACGTGCCGGCTGAGGACCGTCGACTCGCTGAGACCCTTCGACCGGGCCGTGCGGACGTAGTCGGCGTCGAGCGCCTCGAGGATGGAGGCACGCATCATCCGGGTCACGACGGCGATGCTGCCGGCGGCGACGGTGATCGCCGGGAGTACAAGGTGCTTCAGGGCGGTGACGAATGTGCCGATCTGGCCGGCCAGCAGCGAGTCGATCGTGTAGAGCCCGGTCATCGTCGGAGGCGGTATGTCGAACGTGCCGAGCCGCCCGCCGGCAGGCAGGAGCCCGACCTCGCGGTAGAGGACAACCTGCAGGATGAGCCCGAGCCAGAAGATCGGTATGGACACGCCGCCGATCGAGATAATTCGAGCGAGATGGTCAAGGATCCCTCCGCGGGAGACCGCGGCGATGACCCCGAGAGGGATCCCGATCCCGATGGTCAGGATCATCGCGGCGAGGGTCAACTCGATCGTCGCGGGCAGGAACTGGGTCAGGTCGTCCAGGACCGGCCGCCGATCGGTGAGCGACGTTCCCAGGTCGCCGTGCAGCAGCCCCTGGACGTACCTGACGTACTGCTCGGGCACGGGCTTGTCGAGGCCGTACTGCCGGGCCAACGTGTCCACCTGCGCCTGCGTTGCGTGGGGGCCGGCGAGCAGTCGCGCCGGGTTGCCGGGGACAAGGTGCGTCAGGCTGAACGTGATCAGGCTCATGCCGGCCACGACCACAACGAGGAGCAGGAGACGGCGCACGACGTATCGAGCCACCGGCCCGTGATCCGCTGAGGTTCGAGCTGCCTACGGGTGCGGTCAGCTCTTGTTGATGTCGTAGTAGTTGAGCGTCTCGATGTAGATCCCGTTGAACTGGAAGCCCTGCACGTTCGTCCGCATCGGCAGACGGTACGGCTTCTCGTAGACGAAGAGCGCCGGCGCGTCGTCGACGATGAGTCGCTGGCACTGCGCGTACAGGTCGAGCCGCTTCGCGTCGCCGGGCTCCGAGTTGGCCGCATTGAGCAGCTTGTCGAACTGCGGATTCGAGTAGTAGCCCCAGTTGTAGCCAGCGGCCCCCTGGGCGTCCGTCGCAAACAACGACCAGAGGTAGTCGAAGGGGGTCGCGAGGGTCGGCCACCAGACGACGCCGAAGGCATGGTCGGCGGTCTGCGGGTTCGACAGGAGGCCAGCCCATGCCGCCGGGCTCAGCTGCTGGATATCGACCTGGATACCGAGGTCCTTCATGTTCGCCTGGAAGAGCTCGCCAAGCGGCCGCTTCCAGAAGTAGCCGGTCTCGTACGCGTACTTGAGGGTGAACCCGCCCTTCGGGTAGCCCGCCTGCGCAAGCATCTGACGCGCCTTGTCCGGCTGGTACGAGTACTGCGGCAGACCCTGCGCGTATCCGGGGAAAGTCGACGGAATCGGGCCGTGCGCCTGCGTGGCCTTGCCCTTCATGATGTTGGTCGTCCACGTCGTGTAGTCGAAGCCGTAGGAGATCGCCTGGCGCACGGTCTTGTTCGCCGTTGGGCCTTTCTTACAGGGCAGGTAGAGGTAATAGAGGTTGTAGGACGGGATGTTTGTGACGGTGACGCCTGGCGAGCCATCGAGCGACTCGATGACGTCGTCGGGGAGGTACAGCGCGATGTCGAGCGCGCCCGACTGGAGCTGGAGCTGCTCGGAGGCCGGCTCGTGGATGTAGGCGACCGCTATCTCTGAAACGTGGTTACCGCTCCAGCCGCCCCAGTAGTTGGGGTTTTTCTTGAAGAGCGCCTGCTGGGACTGCGTGTATGAGTCGAGGAGGTACGGCCCGGTGCCGACCATGTGGTCGTGCAGATAACCCTGCGCCTGGTCGGCGGCGTTCGCCGCGAGCACTTTTGGCGAGATCATGCTGACCGTGTACAGCCCGGCAAAGACCGACAAGAAGCCGTCGGCGAAGTTCTTCAGCTTGACGACGACCGTCATGTCGTCCGGCGTCTCGACCGAGCCGACCGGGGCGAGGCCGTAGGCGATGCCCTGGTTGAGCTTGATCTGGCGGTCGATGTTGGCCTTCACCGCCGCAGCGTTGAACGGCTCGCCGTCGTGGAAGGTGACGTTGGGGCGCAGCTTGAACGTGTACGTCAGTTTGTCTTCGGAGACGGTGTAGCTCTCGGCGAGGTGCGGCTCGATCTCGATCGTGTTGCCCTTGTAGCGGACGAGGGGCTCGTAGGCGGCCCGCCAGAGGAGCGGCGATTGGCCGTCGAACGAGACGCCCGGATCGAGCGTGACCGCGTCCGCCCCAGAGGCGACGCCGAGTTTCTGACTGGCCGGGTTCGGAGTGGCTCCTGCAGCGTTGCCGCCAGTGCCTACTGCTGCTGGGCTGCCCGATGAGCTTGCCCCACAGGCCGCCAGGACAGCCGCCATCGCCGTCCCGCTCAGGCCCAGCAAGGCGCCGAGTCGGATGAGATCGCGCCGGGTCATCTTCCGGGTCAGCGCGTCTCGCACCAGCTGAGCGGTGACCTGAGGTTCGTCCACGTGCTGTTCTCCTACAATTGGTGCCAACCCGCGTCGAACCGGTCCTTCCGGGCCACTCCCTCCAGTCGGCTCGGCAATGCATCGTGTGACGGCGCTTCGCTCTGCTATTCTCAGGCAGCAAGCAACACCATTCCCGTGGCCGGAAGGCTAGTGCCTTCGGCATGACGCTGTCAAGGCGCCCCTGTCCTCGCTGTCCCCTGTCCTCGCCCCTCGAACCGAGAAGCTGCATGGGCGACCGCCAGGGTGACCGTGGACACGGGCAGCACCAAGAGGAGGAGCCATGGGCCGCCAGTTCGTCCACGTCGGTCGGGTGATCGATGGCATCCACTCTCAGCCGATCGAAGACGCGGTCATCCAGCTCGAAGGCGATCGTATCGCCTGGATCGGTCCGGCGCAGGCCCTCTCCACGGACGTGGACGAAGATGAGTGGGTCCGGCACCCGGGCAGGACGGCGCTGCCGGGGCTCGTTGACGCCCACAGCCACTTCTCGCTCGCGGCGGACGCACGGACGTACGAGGGGATGGCCGAAGACTCGGATGTCCTGATGGGTATGGTCGGGGCGCGCAACGCCCTGGTGCATCTCCGGGCCGGGGTGACGACCGCCCGCGACAACGGTGCACGCAACAGCGTCGTCTTCGAGCTGCGCGAGGCAATCCACCGCGGCTGGGTAGTCGGGCCGACACTCCTGGTTGCGGGCCGACCGATTACCTGCTCTGGTGGCCACTTCCACTGGTGCAACGGAACCGCAGATGGCGCCGAGGAAATCCGTGCCACGGTCCGGCGGCTCGTCGCCGAGGGCGCGAACCACATCAAGATCATGGCCAGCGGCGGCGGGACGATCGGGACCGACCCGGGCAGGGCCAGCTACACCATTGAGGAGATGCGGGCCGCGGTCGACACCGCCCACGATTTGGAGCGGCTGACGACGTCGCACTGCCGGGCGGTCGAAGCGATGGACCGCGCGATCGAGGCGGGCACCGACTGCATCGAGCACGCCGAGTTCCTCGAGCCCGACGGGATAATGCGCTTCAACCGCGAGACGGCGCTGCGGCTCCGTGACCGCGGCACCTACGTGAGTCCGACCATCCAATCCAGCGGCTGGGACACGATCCTGCGGCTTCGCGACGAGCGAACGCGGCGCGTGCTGACGCCCGATGAGGAGCGCGTACTCAGTTTCGCTGAGCACGAGACCGAGGTCCGTCTCGAGCACTTCGGTCAGCTGCTCGACCTGGGTATGGACGGGCGACTCGTCGGCAGTACGGACGCCGGCTGCTTCGATTTCTCGTTCGGCCACATGGACTACAGCATGGAGCTCATGGTCCTGGGAGGGATGACGCCGATGCAGGCGATCATCGCTTCGACGAGCGTGAGCGCCGCCGCGTGCGGGGTGCTCGACCAGGTCGGGACGCTCGAAGTCGGCAAGCAGGCCGATATCGTCATCGTCGACGGCGACCCGTCGGTGAACATCCGGGCGATGGCCGATGTCGTCGCGGTCTACAAGGGCGGGCAGTCAGTGGCCGGCGCCGGCGTGCCGCGCGATCCGCCAATGGCCGATCGCACCGTCGAGGGCGCGCGATCCAGCGCGGGCGGGCGGGCGAACATGGGCGGGGCCACGCCAACGCAGGTATGACGGCCTGGTTACCGGCCGGTCGCGGCGGCGAGGCGCCGACCGGGACACACCGAGCGGTCCGGTTCCATCGCTGGGGCGGGCTCGACGAGCTCGTCGTCGACGAGGTCCCGACGCCCGCACCGGGGCCGGGCGAGGCACTTGT
>JAYVMQ010000120.1:0-5849 GCA_043758855.1 Chloroflexota bacterium | reverse complement strand
CGCCTGCTTGCCGACTTGGAGCGGTTCGGCCCCGACAAGAAGGTACTCCGGCAACTCCAGCGCTACACGGTGTCCGTCCACCACGGCCACGTGCAGCGGTTGCTAGCCACCCGCGAGCTTCGCGAGATCGTGTCTGGCGTGTACACGCTGGTGGACAACGACCGATATCACCCGAGGTTCGGTCTGCTCGTGGACGATCCGCCGATGGCGATGGAGGGCCTGTTGATATGAAGGGAGGTTGCACATGACGGAGTTCTGTCTCGAGGTCCGCGGCGACTACGCGTGCTTCACGCGGCCCGAGTTGAAGGTCGAGCGCGTGTCATACGAGGTGATGACGCCGTCCGCAGCGCGGGCAATCTTGGAGGCGATCCTGTGGAAGCCGGCCATCTCCTGGCAGGTCTCACGCATCGATGTTCTCGAGCCGATCCGCTGGATCTCCCTCCGCCGAAACGAAGTCGGCAGCAAGGTGTCGACGCGGGTCGTGGAAGCCACGATGCGGCGCGGCTCCGGATCGCTCGGCCTCTATGTCGACGAGGATCGTCAACAGAGGGCCGCATTGTTCTTGCGCGATGTCGGATACCGGATCCACGCGAGCATGTCCCTCACGCCAGAGGCCAATACCGGCGAGTCGATCGCAAAGTACGCGGAGATGTTCCGGCGCCGCGCGTCGCACGGGCAGTGCGTCAACCAGCCGTACCTCGGCACGCGGGAATTCGACTGCCGGTTCCGCCTGATGGAGGACCTGGCAGGTGAGGCGCCCCCGATCAAGGAGACCCGCGATCTCGGCGTGATGCTGTACGACCTTGCGTTCGCCGGTCGCTCTGCTGCCACGCCCCTCTTCTTCAGGGCTGCGCTGGACCGGGGAACGGTCCACGTTCCGGACCGTGGCAGCACAGCGGTGCTGCGGTGATCATCCAGGCCTTGGTCGACTACTACGACCGCCGTGCTGCGGACCCGGATAGCGGGATCGCTCCGAATGGCTGGGAGTGGAAGGCACTCCCATTCGTCATCGAGCTCGACGCCAAGGGACGCCTCGTGCAGATCGCGGACACGCGACACATGGACGGCAAGCGAGCGGTGGCGCAGCGGTTCCTCGTTCCGCACGCCGTCAAGCGCACGGTCGGCGTGATGGCGAACTTGCTGTGGGACAACATCGAGTACGCCCTCGGGGTTCCGGTCCGAGGCGATCCGGGGCGCGTCTTGCGTCAGCACCGCGCCTTCAGGGACGCGATCGACGATCGCTTCGGGGACGATCCGGGCGATGAGGGCCTCAAGGCAGTGAACAAGTTCCTGGCGTCCGGCCCGCAGCCCGAGCTGGAGTCGCAGTCAATCTGGCCGGAGCTCGTGACGACCAACCCGTTCATGTCGTTCCGCCTGGCCGGTTCGTCGGACCTCATCTGTCGTCGGCCCGACGTCGCGTCGATGATCGCCGCCGGGGTGGCTGTACCAGGCGGACGCTGTCTGGTCACCGGTGAACGAGCGCAGATCGCCAGACTCCATCCGTCGATCAAGGGAGTGCGAGGAACCAACACGAGCGGTGGCAGCCTCGTGTCGTTCAACCTGGAAGCCTTCGAGTCGTACGGACTCAAGCAGGGTGACAACGCCCCTGTCGGCGTCGACTCTGCGTTCGCCTACACCACGGCACTCAACGACCTGCTTCGAGTCAGCCGAGGGAGCCTCGGAGGCTCGACGGTTGTCTATTGGGCACAGCGATCCGACGCCACGGCGCTTGAGGCGGCGTTCGCCCAGGTCATCGAGGAGCCAAGACGCGACGACCCCCTGGCAGGTACCCAGGCCCTGGAGGCGGTCCTCGGCAGCGTCAGGTCCGGCGTCCCGATCACCGCGGACGACGATAGTCGGTTCTTCGTCCTTGCCTTGGCGCCCAACGCAGCTCGAATCTCTATCCGATCAGCACAGATGACCACGGTGAGCAGCCTCGCCAAGGCAATCGCCCGCCACTTCGACGACATCGATGTCGTGCGTCCACCGCACGCGGTGCGGTACCCGTCGCTGTCGCGGCTGCTCGACGCGACAGCCCCCCAAGGAAAGTCAGACAACGTTCCGCCAAACCTGGCGGGCGAGGTCATCCAGGCGGTCCTCGCCCGCCGCCCATATCCGGCCACGCTGATGCAGGCGGCTATCAGACGAGCACGCGTTGCGGCGCGCGAACGATATGACCCACTGCCGTTGCTCGCGGCCGTGATCAAGGGATCGGTCAATCGCCTCGTGCGAGCCGGCCAGACCCCGCCTACATGGAAGGAATTGACGGTGGCACTCGATCCAGACAATCCGGTTCCGGCATATCGACTCGGGCGCCTGTTCGCCCTGCTCGAGCGTGCGCAGGAGATCGCGAGCGGCGGCAACCTCAATGCCACCATCCGGGACCGGTTCTACGGGGCTGCCTCGTCGTCACCGGTCACGGTCTTCTCGCGGCTGCTCACCCTCAAGAACCACCACGTGGCGAAATTCGACCGCCCAGGCGACCGGATCTTCATCGAGCGGTCCATCGGGGAGGTCATGAGTGGGATCAACAGCTTCCCGGCCCGTCTGACCCTCGCAGAGCAGGGTCTCTTCGCGGTCGGCTACTACCACCAGCGCCAGGCGCTGTTCACGAAGCGTGATGACGCCTGACCGCTCCGAACCAAACGTCCACCAAAGGCAGGGGAGCAAGACATGAACCCGATCGAACACCGCTACGACTTCGTCCTTCTCTTCGACGTCAAGGACGGTAACCCGAATGGCGACCCGGACGCCGGCAATCTTCCGAGGCTCGATGCCGAGACTGGTCATGGGATCGTCACCGACGTCAGCCTCAAGCGGAAGGTTCGCAACTTTGTCGACATGGTGAAGGGCGAGCCCCCGTTCGAGATCTACGTCAAGGAGCGGGCGATTCTCAATCAGCAGCACGAGCGCGCCTACAAGGCGATCGGTCGAGAGGATGCGCTCGCCGGCGACAGCAAGAAGCGCAAGGGCGGCGACGCCGTTGGACAGGCGCGCGACTGGATGTGCACGAACTTCTACGACGTCCGCGCCTTCGGTGCGGTG
Organism: Chloroflexota bacterium; assembly: GCA_043758855.1. GTDB lineage: Bacteria > Chloroflexota > Limnocylindria > Limnocylindrales > CSP1-4 > Fen-1039. The sequence continues at coordinate 2,804 of JAYVMQ010000120.1, read as the reverse complement.
ATGTCCACCGGCGTCAACGCCGGGCAGGTCCGTGGACCGATCCAGATGACGTTTGGGCGCTCGATCCAACCGATCGTGGCCACCGAGCACGCGATCACTCGCATGGCCGTCGCGACCGAGGCGGAAGCGGAGAAGCAGCAGGGCGACAATCGGACGATGGGGCGCAAGTTCACCGTGCCCTATGCGCTCTACCGATCCCACGGCTTCGTATCGTCCTTCCTCGCGAAGCAGACGGGATTCGGCACGGAGGATCTGGAACTCCTCTGGCAGGCGCTGACACAGATGTTCGAGCACGATCGGTCGGCGGCGCGCGGTGAGATGTCCACCCGTGGGCTCTACGTGTTCGAGCACGACTCGGAGCTGGGGAACGCCCAGGCGCATTCGTTGTTCGACCGGCTGGTGGTCACCCCGCGCGCCAACGCGGATGGACCGGCAAGAAGCTTCGGTGCATATGAGGTCACGTTCGATGGCGCTTCGATCGAGATCGGCGACGAGATCCAGGCCGCGCAGAACGTTCGGTTGAAGCGTCTGGGATGACCCAGCGGAGGATGCGTGCATCGTGATCGAATGGGATCTTGAACCGGAGGTCGACGTCCCGATCTCCGCGATCGAGCACTTCAGCTATTGCCCTCGCCAGTGCGCGCTGATCCACGTGGAGCAGACGTTTGACGAGAACGTGTACACGATCCGAGGGTCGTTGGCGCACCAGCGCGTGGAGTCTGCCGAAACGACCGTCGAACACGGGATCCGCGTCGTGCGCGACATCCCGCTATGGTCGGAGCGCTTTGGCCTTCGTGGCAAGTCCGATGCCGTGGAGTTCCGTCGGGCGGGTCCATTCCCAGTCGAGTACAAGGTTGGTCGGCCGCACGGGATCCACGCTGACCTGCAGCTGTGTGCGCAGGCACTGTGCCTCGAGGAGATGCTGGGCGTCGCCGTGCCGATCGGTGCGATCTACCACCACGCGACGCGCAGCCGGCGCGACGTGGCGTTCACGCCAGACCTGAGAGAGCGCGTCGTGCACGTCATCGAGCAGATCCGCGAAATCCTGGTTCGGCAGGTCGTGCCGACAGCGCCGAACGACCGGCGTTGTCCGTCGTGTTCCCTGTATGCCTCATGTATGCCCGCTGTCGTCGCCGAACCAGACCGGATCCGCGGGCTTCAGGGTGCGCTCTTCCAACCATTCGAACCGGCTGACTACGATGCCTGAACTGCTCAACGTCCTGTACGTGGTCACGCCCGGCGCAATGCTGCACCTTGACCACGATGCGGTCAGGGTTGAGGTCGAGCATGAAACCCGTGCGCGGTTTCCACTGATACGCCTGAGCGGCATCGTCGTGCTCGGACGGGTCATGCTCAGTCCGTACCTGATCCAGCGATGCGCTGACGATGGGAGAAGCCTCGTGTGGCTCGACGATCGCGGGCGCTTCAAAGCGCGCGTGGAGGGCGCCACCCGAGGCAACGTCCTGTTGCGGCGGGTCCAGCATCTGGCGCTATCGGACGAAGTCGCCACCCACTCGGTCGCGCGCCAGATCGTCGCGGGCAAGATCCAGAACAGCCGCCAGGTCGTGCTTCGTGCAGCTCGTGATGCCTCAAGCCAGGGGGACCGGGAAGCGCTCGGCCAGGCTGCCGACCGGATGGCCGCCATGCTGGCCCCCCTCCGCTACTCGGCGAATCTCAATACGACGCGCGGCTTCGAAGGCGAATGCGCCAGCACCTACTTCGAGGTCTTTCCGCGGATGCTCCGAGCGGACCGACGAGCATTCACGACCGGTCGACGCACGCGTCGACCGCCACGCGACCGCCTCAACGCCGTCCTCTCCTTCCTGTACGCACTCGTTCGCTCGGAGTGTGCGTCCGCTCTCGAGGGGGTCGGGCTCGATCCCCAGGTCGGCTATCTACACAGTATTCGTCCCGGCCGGCCTGCCCTGGCATTGGACCTGATGGAGGAGTTCCGCTCCGTCATCGCGGATCGCATGGCGCTCACGCTGATCAACCGAGGGCAGCTCAAGCCGGACCAGTTCGATGAGCTCTCGGGCGGTGCCGTCCATCTGAGCGACACGGGCCGACGAGTGGTTATCGAGGCCTTCCAGCGCAGGAAGCAGGACGAAGTCGAGCACCGCGTCGTGAAGCAGAAGGTTCCGATCGGTCTCCTCCCGCACCTCCAGGCGCGCCTGCTTGCCCGGCACCTGCGCGGCGATCTGGCGTACTACCCGCCGTACCTCTACCGGTAAGGACGACTCTTGGAGATCCTTGTTGCCTATGACGTTTCGACCGAGTCGTCGGCTGGCCGAGCCAGACTGCGCAAGGTCGCCAAGATCTGCGAGGGGTACGGGCAGCGCGTCCAGAAGTCCGTGTTTGAGTGTGTGCTGTCGGAACTTCAGCTCGTCCAGCTTGAGCATCGGCTCCGCGTCGCCATCGACAAGGACGTCGACAGTCTGCGCATATACCGGCTTCGCGAGCCCCGTGAGCGCTTCGTCCGCGTGCTTGGACGGGACGTGGCCCACGACTTGCACGATCCACTCATCCTCTGATTTCGCGCGAACCTCCGGTGATGGGTTCTCGCTCTGACGTTCGCGCCGGCCGACAAGAGGCGGATGGGCCGTCGCCACGTCGCGATTGCGCTCGGCGGCCTTGCAGCCAACAAGCCGGGAGGCCCACAATCAAGCGTGGGGCGACCCATCGACATCGACGATGCGGCCCCTTCAGCCGGTCGCGTGGCCGGCTGGGGATTGAAACCAGCGTCGGGTCGTTCGTGCGGTCCTGGATCGTCACCCCTTCAGCCGGTCGCGTGGCCGGCTGGGGAT
>JAYVMQ010000119.1:0-6331 GCA_043758855.1 Chloroflexota bacterium | reverse complement strand
GTCCGGACGCCTCGTCTGATCGCCGAGATCGCTGCCGGTCGGGCCGATGGTCGGCTGCCGCGGCTCATGCGGGCCTGGGCCCGGACCGACGTCCTCGTGCTCGACGACTTCGCCCTTCAGCCTCTTGCCGATCAGGCCGCAGCCGACCTGCTCGAAGTCATCGAGGATCGGGCAGGGCTTCGGTCCACCATCGTCACGAGTCAGCTCCCGATCGCCCTCTGGCACGAGAACCTGGGCGAAGCGACGATCGCCGATGCCATCCTGGATCGCCTGCTCGCCGGTGCTCACCGGATCGAGCTGCGCGGCGAGTCGATGCGGCGAGTCGAGCCGGCGAAGGCCTCGATCAACGACGCCGTGCCGTCCGATGGGCGCTGAGCCCGTGGCACACTACGCCGACGATCGAAGCTCGAAGGAGGTGAGGTTCAGGGGATGAATTGACGCCCTGCGTCGGCCGCTGTCGCGGCCTCCGAGAACGCGGCGAAAACCCGCGAACCAGGATGGCGAATTCCGGCGAACCAGAGTGGCGAAATCAGCGAAATGCGCAACCAATCGGACCGGAAAGCCATCCCCACCCGATTCCCTTTTGGTCGTAGGTGAGCGGGGAGCATTGAGTCCGTTGCCGTGTCCCAGGGGGTTGCGGTCGGCGCGGCGGCCGGATAGTTGGTCAGATCGAACCGCAAAGAGAACTCACCAGGGCAGTTCTCCCGGGTTGCCGCCCGCACCGCGACCAACGCGTTTGGCCAGGCGACCGAGACGAGCCGCCATCGGCCCGTCTCGACGCCCAGCTGGAACGCTGGCGCGGCGATGTGGGCCCGGAAGATCCTTTCGTCCGGGGCTTCCATCGACGCGCTCAGCCTTCGAACCGCTGCTTCGGCACCAGGTCGAAACGAACTCGACAGTCGGTGGCGTAGGAGCCCACGTGATCGCTCGGATCGGGCTCTTCCTCGCCGATCGCGAGCGTGTGATCCGGACGCTGGCTCTCCGGAAGATCGAAACCATGAGGACCGGCCGCCCAGGCGTACACGGAGGCAACTGCCGCCGCCGGAGAGAAGTCGCGGGACTTCATATCGCCGTTGTACCGGACGTCAACATCCACCTTGCGACAGCGCGAAGCATGCACGCGCTTGCGGTGGGTGACGCCTACGTCGATCAGGATTGCTTCGAGGGGAAGCGGCTCCTCGGCCTCCTCGAGCCAGACCTGATGGCCGGGCTCAAGGCCGACGAGAAGCTCCTCGACTCGCGCCCCCTCTTTGATCACGATCAGCCGCGTCTCGCGGCCCACGACGAGGAAGATTTCCACGGACTGTTTCTCCTTTCTGGGCCAGCGTGACGTAACCGGCCGGTTGACGTATCATCAGTGAGCCGCTGATAGACGGCTTGCACTGACCTGGAGGGAGTGTACCATACATGTATCCGCGCGCAATCAGTGATACAGCGCGCTTAGCCGATCTTGGACAGCGAGTCCGCGCCCGCCGAGACAAGCAGGGTCTGAGCCTTCGGGCGGCCAGTGCAGAGATCGGCATCTCGTTCAACACCCTCGGCCGCGTGGAGCGCGGCCACCTGCCCGACCTTGAAAACTTCCAGCGGATCGCCCGCTGGCTCGGAGACGTCCAAGAGGTCGAAACGGCAGTCAGCGAGACATCCACCCCGGAAACAATCGCGACCCATCTGCGAACCGATCCCATGCTTTCCACCGACGCCGCCGATCGCATCGCCGGGATCGTCCAAGAGCTTTACAACGCCCTCGCTCGCCCGCCCGAGAACATCCCTGTGCATCTTCGGGCCGCCAAGACGTTCACGCCGGACGCCGCCAATCGTTTGGGCGAAATGCTTGAGCGGATGCATCGGCGATTGCTGGAGGAGGGGTAGTGCTTAGGCGCGGCTTCAAGTCCGAGGCTGAGCAGCGCGCCATCGCGATCCGCAAGGAACTTGGTCTTCGCCCGACCGATCCTCTTTCAGCAGAACAGCTCGCTGTCCACCTTCGTGTTGGCTACAGATCGGCCGAAGAACTCGTTCCTCTCGCCGCGCTCGAGGAACTCGATCGCATTCAGCCGGGCTGCTTCAGCGCGTGTACATTGCCCGGCCGGAATGGCCCGGTAGTCGTCGTGAACCCGCTCGACAGTCCCGCCCGACGGCTGAGTGATGCCATGCATGAGTTGAGCCACCTGATACTTCGTCACGAGACGAGGCGGCTCGAGCGCATCGCCGGCCTGACCTTCCTGACCTGTGACCCGATCCAGGAGGAGGAGGCCAATCACCTGGCCGGTGCCCTGCTGTTACCGCGCCCCTTGCTGGTCGCCGCAGTCGCTCGAGGGATGAACGCGCAGGCGATCGCCGACGAGTGCGGGGTGTCCGAGCAGATGGCGCGCTGGCGACTGAATGCCACCGGAGTCGCACTACAGCAACGCCGCCGACAGACCGGCTGACCACGTCGAGTGCCGCGTACGGCCAGGGCCGGCGGCCCGAGCCTCCATTAAGGCTTGGGCGGTTCAACTGCTTGTAGCGATGTCCATTTCCCGACGGTCACCTCCATATCCTCCCAATGGACGATTCGCTGTGGCCCGACAAACCGAACGCCGCGGTTCTGCGCTTGGGCATAGGTCCTAGTTGGGGATAGCCACAGGTTCTCGGTAGGATCCCAGACTCGCGCCCGCTGATATGCGTCCAGAATTGCGCACACTTCGTGGTACACGATCTGGTCGCCGACCCAGGTAGGCGCAAGTCTGGCTGCGAGCCACATCGATGCCCATTGCTGGCACTCGCTTCGCGTTGCTTGCTGGGCAAGTTGGACCCGCATAACCTCATAGCCGCGTCTCTCCAGAAGGACGGCCGAAACAGCGGCGTAGTGGCCACAATCCCATGTCTTGAAGCTCGAAAGTTCACACCAGTAGCTGGGCCATTTGGCCGGACCCCACGGTCTGAAACGGCGAAGCCATATAGGCGCGTTGGCATCGCCTAGGGCCGTGAAGGATGCATCTGCGGCAAGGAACCAGGCACGAGCGATCTGGCAACACTCGCCCTCGTGGGAGTAGATGACCGATGGGTGCAGCTCGCGCCACGGTAAGAGCGCCGCCTGAAGATCAGTATCCACGGCCAAATTCGTAAGCCATCGATCGGTCATAGGCTCCCGCATCCGAGAATGCCACGAAGTCGCCTTCCTTCAACTCACGCAAATCGAGGTTTCGTGCGAGAACATCGTCTTCCATACACAGCCGTCCCAGTGCACGATCGGGGCCCGCGGCGAGTTCCTCCCATCCGTCACTGCCAAGACGGAAAATCTGCCGGACTATGGCGGTCGCCAACGGAAGCTCAGCAATCGAGGCGTCCAACACGACCTCCACTCGGTCGCCTTGGAGTCGCGACTCAAGAACTCTAGTGACGAGGTAGCTGCTTCTTTGAGTCAAAGCTTTGCCGGGCTCGACTACGACGCCGCGGAGCCCCTGGAGTTTCGATTCGGCTGCTTCGACGAAACAGGCCAAGTTCGGAACGAGGTGGGCCTCCCAATCATCGGGATGCCATCCGCCTCCCAAATCAATCAGGCGTACGGGCGCAACCGTTTCGTCGAGGTCAGCACTCCATTCCAGGATGGAAGCCGCCAACCTGAACCACTTCGCAGGACCCAGATCGCTGCTCGCAAGGTGGAAGTGGACCGCGAGGTCTCGACCCCTAGAGGAGGTGCGGAGCGACCGAACGAGTCGCTCAAGATCCTCGGGACGTTCAAGTGGGACGCCAAATCGCGACGCCGTCGACGGCAGGCGCAGCCGAGGTCCGACATGGTGTGAGGCGTCGGCGTGACTCGTTCGGGCATCAAGCGACTCGGACTCTTCAATCGAATCGAAGAAGAGTGCATGAACTGGCGCCTCTACGTATCGGACCGGCCACCACTTACCCGGACCGTTGAGGATTAGCCGATCAGGAGGAAAGCCAGCGCGAGCCGCTGACCGGGCCTCCAGCTGGCTGATCGCCTCGGCCATCAGATCGGCTTGGAGTGCAAGGCTCAGGATTTCGGGCCGCGGGTCAGTTTTGACACTGATCGCCACATCGACTCTCACTCTGGCGGTTGAGGCTGACCGCGCTAGGTCGGCGGCGCCGTCGATCGCTCGCGCCGCAGCGCCCGCGACAAACAGCCGAGCCGGCGTAATCACCGTCTTGACGTCGCCGAGCCCGAGATCGACTGGCCGCACAGTGCCCCTTGGCACCCGAGGACTGATCCGAGACAGCCGGCGGGCCAGCTCTGGCATCCCCGAGGGATGTTTGCCGCCCAGGGGACCCGACGATCCTTCGACACGGGGTTCGTGGAGCGGCAGGCCTGCTCGAGTGCGAACCTCGATCACGACCCGGGCGAATTCGGCAGCGGCGAAAGGCGCCCCGACTCGTCGGGGCACGCCCGACGCGGCTTCGACTAGCGTTCCGGGGAGGTTCATGCCGGCGAGTGTTGCCCCGTGTATCCAGGCTGGAAAGCGAGGGTTCCACTCGATCATCCATCGGCCTCCGTCTTCGTCCTCGACGAATTCAGCCTCCGCACCCCCGTGCCAGCCGATGGAGCTTACATACTCCTTGAGGGCTCCCTCAATATCACGAGACAGCGGGGCGACTCGTCCGGCCCATGTCTTGCCTTCCGGCGTTATCTCGCTCTTCATCATTTCGACCGCGGCGACCAGTGATCCATTCGACGCGCTCAACGCTATCGAGCCCTCTCGTCCGGTAACGTGCGCCTGCACAAAAAGGCCAGATCCTTGCCCCCAGGTCTCAGTGAGTTCTGCTCGGGCAACCTGAAACTGTCGCCAGTTGCGCACGAGGCGAGCTTCGTAGAATGGGCCCTTCACCCAGACCAACCAGTCGTGATCACGACAGAAGCCAGCCAATGCCTTGTCGGACTCGTCGAGCGAGACGTGCTCTGGGGTCCGAAGCCCAAGCTCGGTCGGAAGCGAAGGAGGCTTTCGAACAGCTCCGAGAGAGGCCGCCGACGGACTGAGCATCGAGGATCGCGGTCCGAATACAGAAGACAGCCAGGCGACCTCGAGGTCCAACCCGGATATCCAGTACGCACCGCCCGTGAGCCTCGCCTCTATTTGCCGTCGATGCTCGTCAAGGTCCAGCCTCGCCCAAGGCCGGGCGACCCAGACTTCATCGAATTCAGGCCAATGAAATCCAGTGGACCGCGACGAGTAATCGACCCCGACGATCTCGGCATCTGGATACGCGGCGCGAAGCGAGCGAGCCACACCTACCCCGGGCGAGGGATTGGGTCCGCTGTAGAGGCCAGAGACGAAGACCCTCACGCTCTCCCAGGCTCCTCGCGTCGAGGACTCGCCTCCTCACTCCTTTCCCAATGGAATTCCGCTCCATGACCAGGGAGGAAGGGCGTGCTGGAAGAACCTCCGATCTTCTTCCATCGGAGATCCTGGACGTATGGATCCCTAGCGTTGATTCCAGAAGCCAACTGAAACGAGGTGTTAATCGACGCGCGCGTCAGGCGGAAGCTTGATTGCTCGCTGACGGAGAAGCGGATGCGTCGCACCGTCGCCGCTCGGGACAGAGGAATGTCGTAGCGGTACTCCGGTTGAGATCCGGCATCCCGTCGCTTGACCAAGACTCGATATGTGCTGGTGACCGCAACAGGGAATGTTCGCGATTCGTTCAGACTGTCGAGAAGATTGCGCCTATCGTCCGACGTCAAGTCGACATGACACATTACAAGTGTCAGGTCCGCGAGCCGCTTGAGATCGGCACGTGATATTGCCCCTGAAACGGTGTCCCCGAGAACCTTCCGTATCTGAGCTGGCGACGGCCGATTGGTGGGCAGGTAGTTCACCATAACCTTGCCGACTTTGATGGGGTCGACCTCGATCCATCTCGCATCGCGCAGTTCTGAATCGCTGAACTCTGCGATGGACCCGGCTGGCAAAGGCCAGAGAAAGTCCATGTGACCGGCGGTAGCCAATTCCGAGACTGCGCCGATCTCCCACGCCTGGGCGTCTACTACCAGAAAGGGCGTGAAGAGCGTGCCAACGTCCGCTCGTGCAGGCAAGTGGAGCTCGTACACCGCCGTGCGTTTGAAGACTCCTACCTCGCCGATATAGACCGAGTCCACGTACTCGTCCTTTAGGTCAGTCATTTGTATGTCGAGGTCATATTCGGTGAGCAACGGGCGTCCATATTGTTGCCTCGCTACGGCGCTCGTGATGGGAAGGCAGACTTTGGCAAGCAGGAGTCGAGTCTCCGGCTCCAGTGCAGAATCTGGCCCGTCGTCTGTACCGCCATATGCAGCGAAGTAGGCAGCGAGCCCTCGGCTCAAAGCGCCTTCGACATCAGACCGCAGACCCCTGGT
>JAYVMQ010000118.1:0-8667 GCA_043758855.1 Chloroflexota bacterium | reverse complement strand
CGCTCCGTCCTGGGTGAGTTGCTCGACCGAGACGGCCCCGAAGCGCTGGCCCAAATCGCGGCCCGCCTGGCCGACGCCGCGGTCATCGACACGCGCGTCCTGCTCGCCCACCGCCACGGCTTCGCTGAATCGGCCTGGCCCGCGGCGGAGGATCGCTTCGCCTCAGACCTGCTGGCACCAGCGTCGATCGCCGATCCGTGGCTGCGCGCCCTGACCGAATCGGCTGCCACGGCTCCTGCCGACCACCCGATCATCCTGGGCGGACACACGATGGTGAACGGCGGCCTGCGCCTGCTCGCGCGGCGAGCTCGTGCGGGGACTCGATGACAGCCGATCGCCTTCCTCCGACTGATGGGGCGGCTGCCGAACGTTCGGCGGGCCTCGTCGCGCTCATTCGAACCGAAATCGAACGTTCGCCCGAAGGCTGGATCTCCTTCGCTCGGTTCATGGAGATGGCTCTGTACGAGCCTCGGCTCGGCTACTACCGCCAGACCTCGGACAGGCCGACCGACGCAGGCGACTTTCTGACGGCGCCCGAAACCCACCCCATCTTCGGCTGGACCATCGCGCGCCGGATCGAGACGATGTGGGCCGAGTTGGATCGGCCGCGGCCATTCAGCCTGATCGAGTACGGCGCCGGCTCGGGCACGCTGGCGCTGTCGATCCTCGAGGGCTTCCGACGCCACGGCTCGATCGACCTCCTCGATGACGTCCGCTACCAGCCGATCGAATCAAGCCCGAACCGGCTGACCGACCTGAGCCGCCGATTCGACGAAGCCGGGCTTGCCGGAGTCCTGGACTTCGGGGCCGAACCGCCCGCGATGCTCGCAGCCGGCGTCGTCCTCGCCAACGAGTTCCTCGACGCGCTGCCCGTTCATCGGGTCGTGTTTCGCGACGGCAAGCTGCTCGAGCTGTACGTGGTCTGGCGCGACCGATTTGCCGAAATCGCCGCCCAGCCGTCCACGCCCGAACTCGCTCAGCGCCTCGCCGATGACGGCGTCACAGGTCATCTGGCGGAGGGCCAGGTCGCCGAGATCTGCCTGGGCCTCGCGCCGTGGCTTGACGACGTGGACCGGCGACTCGCCCGCGGCCACATCCTGGCGATCGACTATGGCTACGACGCTGCCGAGCTGTATGGCCCGCGCCGCCTCGCCGGGACGCTCCTCGGTTACCGCGGCCACCGAGTCGTGGAGAACCCATTTGTGGATCCGGGCCTGACCGACCTGACCGCCCACGTCGACTTCACGGCGGTCGCGCAGCTCGCCGCGCGCCGTGGATTCTCGGACCAACACCTGGCCACGCAGCAGGAGTTCCTTGTGGCAGCCGGCCTCGAGTCGGAGCTGCAGGCTCTGCAAGCCTCGCCGGACCTGACCCTCGCCGAGTACACCCGCGCCCGCTCCGGCCTCGTGCGCATGCTCGACCCGCGTCACATGGGCCGCTTCCGCGTGCTGGTCATGGATCGACGCGAGCCGCCCGGTCGACCGTCTACAGTGACGAAAGACGGCTAAGCCTCGCCGATCGACGGCCAAACTTACGCTTTAGCGTCGCCAGCACTGATAAGTGGCTGCCCACCGCAACTCAGCGGTGCTCGTAGGGTCAACGGCTGCAGTCGATGCCTCGTATCGGCCACAAGATAGCTGTTTACGGCTAACTTGGGATGGATCCCGGCGGCCTCAGACGCATCGCTACAGCTTTGCAGTGCTCCGAGCAATATTGCGCAATTACCCACGGAGTTGCCCCGGCGCGGCATCTCTCCCGCCCCGTGAGCCGCGCGGTGGCGGCGCCCCGCGGCCGCCGCCGGGGGCGGCATTGAGGAGTTCGAGGCGGGGCGAGCCGCGGTCACGGTTCGGGGCGAGGCGGGGCGAGCCGCGGTCACGGTTCGAGGCGGGGCGGCGGCCACTGCCTATTGATCAGATCGCTGCCAGCGTCGATCGGATCCGATGCCGAAACGGGCCACGGTCACGGTTCGAGGCGGGGCGGCGGCCACTGCCTATTGATCAGATCGCTGCCAGCGTCGATCGGATCCGATGCCGAAACGGGCCACGCTTCCAGCCGCTCGTCCGCCAAAAGCTCGCGGATCAGTTCTGTGGAGCCGCCGACGTACGTCGAGTCAAGGTCCGTGTCACCGGCCACAAACCAGCTTCGATCGGAGGGCCACAAGAGGTCCGGCGCCTGGAGCTGGAAATCGTTGCCCATCCAGGACCCGATCTGATCAACTCCGCTTATTGGTCCGCTGAGCAGCAAGTAGGCGCGGTTCTCCACTTCCAGCTTGGCCACGCGACCACCGTCACGAGGGACCCAACCGTAGCCTTCCCAGACGCCGAAATAACACAGGTCCAGCGTCGTGGTATGCCGGGCAAGAAGGTCACACAGAGCCGTCAGCATCGCAGGAGGGAAGTCTCGGTGAGACGGCGGGACTTGGAACGGCTGGGCAGATAGCGGCGACCCGCGCCCATGAGCCATGGGAACCCACTGCGCGAGGGCGTGGACCGTTCCGCCCGACCAGGCCGCGACCTCTGCCCACAGGACCGGCGAGCCGTCCTCGGCCCGGGCGGGGTGAAGAATCCGCGCATACGCCTCGAACACGAGCGGCACGAAAGCGCCCACGGCGCTGGCGAAGGACAGCAGCCGTGGCGCGATCCAGGCCGCGGCCGCGTTGTCGCTGCAAAGCTCGACCGGCTGTTCGGCGCTCATGGCCGAATTCTGACGCCGACAGACCACTCCCGCTGGCCGGCGCCGGCTCCGAGCGATCCGCTCCGTGCATCAAGGGGGCGGAGTACGTGCCCGCGCCAGCGGCCTGCGCCCGCGCCAGCGGCCTGCGCCGGGTCCTGCTGCTAGACTGGCGCCTGGATCGTGAGGGAGCGGGCATTGAACTCGGCCCCGCGATTGTGTGTGACCATACCTGCGCCCCAAGCCGCGACTTCCGGCCGTGGGTAGGGGCCGGCCTGGAGAACGATGACCGGCGTCTGGTACGTAGTCGGCTTGGCCTTCGCGGGGGTCTCGTTCGTTTTCCTGACGATCGGCCTCGCCTGGTTCGTGTCGCACCGAAATCGCGGCGACCGCCACAAGGGCATGCCCTACGAAAGCGGCATAGATACCTTCGGCGACACCTGGGGCCGCCTCAGCATCTCGTTCTACATCTACGCCCTTCTCTTTGTCGCCTTTGACGTTGAGGTGGTCTTCCTCTACTTGTGGGCGGTCGTCTTCCGCGACCTACTCGTCGGCGGTCTCGTGAGCATGGGTACCTTCGTCGTGGTGCTGCTGCTCGGCCTTGCCTATGCCTGGCGGAAGGGAGTTCTGACGTGGCGGTAGGAGACCGAGGGGCGAAGGGCGGCAAGGCGGCGAAGCCGGGGACGAGCGCGGTTCCTGGGACGCCCGCGTCTGCGCCCGCGTCTGCGCCCGCGTCAGGGCCCGCGTCAGGGCCCGCGACTGCGCCCGCGTCAGGGCCCGCGTCTGGGCCCGCGTCTGGGCCCGCGTCGGCGCCCGCGTCGGCGCCCGGCCGCGGACTGGCTCGGGCGAAGCCCGGCTCCCTGTCTGCGCCGATCGTCGTCCCGAACACGATGTGGCAGTCAGCCAACCCGCTCGCCTACAACGGCGGAGGGCAATCCGACATCACCCATCTCCGCGAGTTCGGAGATACCGAGCTGGGCCGCCGCGACGACGCACGCTGGGGCGGCCTCCAGGTCATTCCCACGAACGCGGACAACATTCTCGATCTGATCCGCGAGAACAGCCTCTGGCCGCTCCTCTCGGGCCTGGCCTGCTGCGCCATTGAGATGATGTCGGCGGCGACGAGCAAGAACGACATGGATCGCTGGGGCATGTTCCCCTTCCGCGCCTCGCCTCGCCAGGCGGACGTACTGATCGTCGCCGGGACGCTGACGACAAAGATGGCCGGACCGCTCATCCGCCTTTGGGAGCAGATGCCGGAGCCCAAATGGTGCGTGGCGCTGGGCGACTGCACCGTCTCGGGCGGTCGATACAAGCGCAGCTACTCGGTGGTTCAAGGTATCGACCGCGTCATGCCGGTCGATGTCTACATTCCCGGGTGCCCGCCCCGCCCGGAAGGCCTCATCTACGGCATGATGCAACTCGGCCAGCTCGTCAAGGACCGCCGCGGTCACTGGCCGGAGCGTGAGATCGGCCCCACCGCACCGGACGACATCTGACCGATGGATCAAAACCTAAAGGCCCGACTCGAGACGCGTCTGGACGGCTATCTGCGGGTGCCGGTCTACCAGCGCCACGACGAGACCGAGATTCGAGTGGAACCGGGGGCCGTGCCGGACGTACTCAGGATCCTCCACGACTCCCAGGACCTGCGCTTCGAAATCCTGGCCGACCTCGCCGGCGTGGACACGGGCGAGGTCATGCAGGTCGTGTATCACCTCTGGAGCCCAATGAGTTCCGATTGGCTGCGGATCATCGTCGACGGCATCTCCCGCGAAGACCCGCGCGCTCCCTCAGCCACGTTCCTGTGGCAGGGCGCGGAGTGGCTCGAGCGCGAGGCCTACGACATGTTCGGCATCGTCTTTGAGGGCAATCGCGATCTGCGCCGCATCTTCATGCCGCCCGAATACACGAGCTTCCCGCTCCGCAAGGACTTCCTTCTGCCGGACGACGCCGCCCGATCCCCGGGTGCTGGTGTGAGGCCTGTGGAGCGGACTCATCTCCCCGCCGATTTGGCCGACGATCCCGCCGCGGCAATTCGCCGGGCACCGGTGAGCTGAGGACAGAGATGCCCAACCGTCCCGCCCGCACGAAGCCTCGCCCGAAGGAGCCTCGCCCGCAGGAGCCTCGCCCGCAGGAGCCTCGCCCGCAGGAGCCTCGCCCGCAGGAGCAGCAGCGTTCCGCGGATGACCCGCGCATCATGCTCGACCGCGAGGTTGGGGGGCTGTTCGAGCCCATCCCGCCTTACCCACCCCAGACCGAACGCGAGAGCGAGTTTTACACCCTGGGCGATGGCGAGATGTTCCTCAACCTCGGCCCGCACCACCCGGCCACCCACGGCGTCCTGCGCCTCGTTCTCAAGCTCTCAGGCGAGCAGGTGGTCGACGTGGATCCGGTCCTGGGCTACCTCCATCGCGGCGTCGAGAAGATCTGCGAAAACTCGGACTACTACCACATCATCGACCAGGTCGACCCACTCGAGTACATCAGCTCGCTCTTCCAGGAGTGGGCCGCCGTCCTGTCGTTCGAGAAGCTTATGGATGTGGAGGTGCCGCCTCGGGCCGAGTACATCCGCGTTCTCTCTGCCGAGTTGCTCCGCGTCGCCAGCCACACGCTCTTCCAGGGATTTCTGGCCCTGGACCTGGGCGGCCTGGCGCCGATCCTGTACAGCTTCATCGAGCGCGACGAGATTGTGGAGATGCTCGCCGCCCTCACCGGCGCCCGGATGCTCTTCAACTACTTCCGCATCGGCGGCGTGAACGGCGACCTCAATCACGACTTCCTGAGCCGCCTCGGCGACTGGATGAGCCGCGCCGCAAATCAGACCGAAGCCAACGCGGCGCTGCTCAACGAGAACGAGATCTTCGTCCGGCGGACCCGCGGCGTGGGCATCCTTGACCGCGCCACCGCCCTCCGCTTTGGGGTCACGGGCGGCAACCTGCGCGCCTCCGGCGTGCCATTCGATGTCCGCCGTGCCCACCCGTACAGCGTCTACCCCGACCTCGAGTTCAACGTCCCCACACGCGAAGAGGGCGACTCGCTGGCTCGCTACCTCGTCCGCGTCGATGAGGTCCGCGAGTCGATCAAGATCATCGACCAGTGCCTCCATAACATGCCGGACGGGCCGGTCATGGCCAAGCTGCCGCGACTGCTGCGGCCGCGGCCCGGAAGGTCGTGGGCTGCGGTCGAGGGACCGCGCGGCATGATGGGCGTCTACGCCATCAGCGACGGCTCGGACCAGCCCTTCCGCTTCCGAATCCACGACCCCAGCTTCGTCAATCTCGCGACGGTGCCCACCCTGCTGCCCGGCAATCTGCTGGCCGACACCATGGCCATCGTCGCCTCACTTGACCCGGTCATGGGCGGGATCGACAAGTGAGGGCTCCGCCGAAACTGCTCATCCAGCAGTCGATGTCTGTCGTCCGCGGGATCCCGCGGGGTGCCTGGGGGCGGACGACGATTCAGGATCGCCTGTTCATTCTGGCTGTGTTCGCCCTGGGCGGCGCCGTGACCAGCGTGCTTGGCTTGGCCATCTTTGGCCCCCCCATCGTGGACTTCCTCGGCGCCAACATCCCACTCGTGCGCTTCTTCGTGGCCGCCACGGTAATTCTGCTGATCACCGTCCCAACGGCCTTTCTGATCATCTACCTCGAACTGAAGGTCATCGCCCGCATGAACCTGCGGGTGGGGCCGAACCGCGTCGGTCCTTGGGGCGCCGCAATGAGCGTGATCCACGGCTTCAAGGTTCTCGCCAAGGAAGACTTCTCCCCCAGCGGCGCCGACATCACGGTCTTCACTCTGGCCCCCGTGGTGACCTACCTGGCCAGCGTCATGACGCTCCTCGTCATCCCGTTCGCTCCAGGTTTATTCGGCCAAGACCTCAACATCGGCCTGCTCTTCATCTTCTCAATGAGCGGCCTGACGGTGCTCGGCCTGCTCATGGCCGGCTGGTCGAGCTTCAACAAGTACTCGATCCTGGGCGGTCTTCGCTCGGCTGCTCAAATCATCAGCTATGAGATCCCGCTGACCCTCTCGGTCGTGGGCGTGATCTTGCTGGCCGGCACCATGAGCCTCAATCACATCGTCGCAGCTCAATCCGGCTCGGCCCTCGACTGGTTTGCGTTCAAGCAGCCACTGGCCCTGCTGATCTTCTTCATAGCCGCCACCGCCGAAGCTAACCGCACTCCGTTTGACATGACCGAGGCAGACTCGGAGATCGTCGCCGGCTTCGCGACCGAGTATTCGGGCATGCGTTTCGGCTTCTTCTTCTTCGCCGAATACGTCAATGTCTTCATTGTCTCGGCCCTGGCAACCACAATCTTCTTCGGTGGTTGGACCGCCCCGGTCAATTGGCCCTGGCCGATCACACTCAACGCCTTCGATCCATTCGCGCTCGGGTTCTTCGGCTGGGCCGGCATCGTCCTGGCCGTCGGCTTCGTCGGCACTCAACTCATGGCCCTGCTCGTGCGTATCTTCGGCGGCCGGGCCTGGACCTGGGGCGCTGCGATGGGTCTAGGATTCCTTCTCCTCCTCGTGGTCGTCGCGGCCGTAGCCGGCCTGGCCGGCTTCATCGCTTTCGACCCGATTCGCGGTCTGACATGGTTCATGGGCAAGACATACTTCTTCGTCTTCGTCTTCATCTGGATGCGGGCCACCCTGCCGCGGGTCCGTGTCGACCAGCTGATGGGATTTGCCTGGAAATGGCTGCTACCAGCCTCACTTCTCAATCTATTCGTGACGGCGACCGCCATCGTGCTGGTCCACGGGTGAGGGCGCGATGAGCCTCGTTCCCGGCCTCGGCATCGCCAAGGGAATGGCTCTGACGCTGCGCCGTTTCTTTGCCCCAAAGGCCACCATCCAGTACCCAGAGGTGGCGCCGGACGTGGCCGTCCGCTTCCGCGGCCGACTGCAGCTGCTCTACGACGAGCTGGGCAACATCAAGTGCGAGACGTGCTTCCAATGCGCCCAGGCCTGCCCGGTCGAATGCATCGATATGGGCGGCTTTGACACCAGGGGCCGCTTCCACATCCATTGGGGCGAGGCCGAGACATACGCCGAGCGACGCGGAGAGTCCGCCCTCCGGCGTTCCGGGCGGCCGGTACCCGATCCCTCCTACACCCACTTTGAGGCGGTCGACACGGCGCCAGTAGACCCTATCCTGGCGCGCTTCGACTACGACCACAAGAAGATGCTCGAAATCTTGGAGGCGATCCAGGGGGTCTACGGTTACCTGCCCGTCGCCGCGATCATGCGCGTCAGCCAGCTCTCCGGCGCGCCCTACGCCCTCATCTACGGCAGCGCGACCTATTACCGCCAGTTCCGCTTCGAGGTACCCAGCCGCACCGTAGCCATCTGCCGCTGCACGGCCTGCGTCCTCGCCGGTGCCGGCCGCATGGCCAGGTCACTCGCCAAGGAGTTGGGCACGGAGATCGGGCGGCGCCCGGCCGCGACCGGTGGCGTGGCCCTGGAATCCGTGCCGGCCCACTTCCCAGGTGCCGCTTCGCCGCTTGTCACTCTGGACGGGCAGCCCCAACACGTGACCGTCGCCGGCGCCGCGGCCTGGGCCCGCAGCCTCGCGGGCAGTGGCACCGCAGGCGGTGGCTTCGCGGGCAGTGGCTTCGCGGGCCACGCCGCCGCTCCCAACGTTCCGGGAGGGAGCGTGGCATGACCGCCGCAACCATCCTGCCGACCCCGGCTAGATTTCCACGTCTACTGCTGCCGGTAACCTTGCCGGCGGATCCCACCGACCTGGCCGCGGCCGTCGAGGCCGGAGCCTTCACCGGCCTGCGCACGGCCCTAGAGAAGCTCACGTCCCAGGATGTGATCAAGGCCATCGCCGAGTCGGGAATGCTCGGCCGCGGCGGCCCCGGCCCCGGACGCAGCGCCGGCGTCGGCGTCGGCGTCGGCGAGAAGTGGCGCATCTGCGCGGGCACAGCCGCGGATCAGCACTACGTCGTGGTCAACGCTTACCAGTCCGATCCGGCCGTTCTGACGGAC
>JAYVMQ010000117.1:0-2184 GCA_043758855.1 Chloroflexota bacterium | reverse complement strand
AGCGACCGAAGCGGGCGTGGAAGCCCTCCAGCGCCGGCAGCAGGACCTGCAGATCCTCGTCGTCCATGGTGGCGAACCCTCATCCTCGGGGCCACCGGTGCGCACGGCGAATGGATCGGCGGCCCTCCGGGGAGCCACCATAGCGGACACCAGACCGATCTGTCTACAACCGGCGTTGTAGTACTAGAACCGGCTGAGCATCAAGCGAAGGATCGCCACGAGCGGGGCCCCCCGTCGTCGACCATGAGCTAGGCGCGCTTGCCCGCCGAGTCTCTCATGGCCACGGACACCGTCGAGGCGCCGAGGGCCTTGAGGGTGCAGCCGACTGCAGGGGGCGGATGTTAGGCGTTTGTGGGTCGACCGGTATGGTCGGCGCGCCAATCCGCGGCTATATTGCCGGCACTGGGGGGTACTCCTCTCTCGGCTAGGGTGTCGGACGATCGCCCAACGGGGCGGGTCCGACGGGAGGAACCAGGGTGGCATCGGCCAGCAACGTCTCGAGGCCGCGCCAAGCACCGACGGTGTGGTGGCTCGAGTGGCAGCAGGGCGTCGAGCCCCGGCGCCTTCGCCTCGACCATTCGGTCAGCATCGGACGCGACCCCTCGATGGAGGTCATCGTCGCCGACCCCACGGTCTCGCGCCAGCACTGCGTCGTCTCGCTGGTCGGAGGCCGGCCCTTCGTCGACGCGACCAGGAGCCGAAACGGGATCCGGGTCGATCGTGCGCATGCGGACAAGGTCGCGCTGGCGCCCGGCCAGGCGTTCAGCGTCGGCGGGACCGTATTCCGGGTGGTCGCGAGGCCCGCCGCGGAGAGGCCGCTCCCAACCGGCCGGCGCTCGAGTCAGACGGCCGCGCGGCCGTCCCGCCTGGGAACACCGCGACCTTCGATCGTTCCGATCGCCACCGTTGGAGTCGCAGCAACGCTCGTCGTTGCTCTCCTCTTCGGGATTGCAGCGCTCCCACGACCCGGACCACCCGGACCCGCGAGCGGCGCTCCGATCAGCGCATCTTCGGGCGGCTCCTTCTCGGTTCCCGGCGGTCCGATGATCGAGGTACCGCCCGGTGCTCTGTCTGCCGATGCAACGCCGAAGATCACCCCGTCCGTGGTGACTCCGGCGGCCGCCGGTGCGGACTGGCCCGCCCAGCCGATCGGTGCCGGCTATCACATCGGGCTCGGCAGCGACTCGTTCGCGAAGCCGATCGCGCTTTCCCTTCCGTACGACCCGGCCGCACTGCCCTCGGGCACCGACCCAAACCTGCTCTTCGTCGCCTACCACGACACCGGCTCCGGCCAGTGGATACCGGTCGGCGGGCAAGTCGACACGACGAAACACACGGTGACCGTCGAGACCACGCATCTGTCCGACTGGCAGACATACGGCATCGCACCGTCGTTCGCGGATGGGTCCGACCCCGCGAGGTCCGCGCAGTTCTACTCGTTCTATATGGGTCAAGTCGCGAACTCGCCAAGCGCGGATCAGTTCAACTGGGCCATGCTGGCCCCCGTACTTCAGCAGGCGGCGGAGGGCAACCTGCTCTCGACGTGGCAGGCGGTAGGACGGCTGTCCTCGACCTGCGATCGGTCCGACTTTGGCTTCACCGTCGACGATAGCCACGCCAACGACGCCATCCAGGCCTGCCTTGACCACAACGCAACGACCGCCGCGCAGGCCAATGGACTGGTAACGAACCTGCGCTGGTACGCGGTCAGCGTGCACGTCCCGTCTGGAGGACAGCAGCTGGTGGATCCCGGCGAGGGCGTGCCCTTCCAGGTCGATGCCCAGGGTCGCAGTCCCGCTGTCATCTCAGCGACGATGACGAAGGAAGGACTGGCGAGGTCGGCCGTCTCGATCTTCCTCGACCTCGTCCCCGGCAGTGAACTCGCGCGATCCAACGTCAACTACGTCAAGGCCATCGGATACGTGGCCGAAGCGACGTCGACCATCTGGGACAGCGTTGACTTCGCGTCAGCGTACGCGGCATGGAAGCAGGGCGGCGATGTTCGCCCGGTCCTCGACAAGCTCGTGAAAGTGATGACGGGCAAGTCAGGAGCACAGCTGTTGCTCAAGGCGACCGTCGAGGCTGGCGGCAAGTACGGTATTCCGGAACTGGCGCATTTCACCGCGAAGTCGCTGGATCGGATCTTCACGTACATCAACGTCGGCCGTCTCATCCAAGTGGGCT
>JAYVMQ010000116.1:0-4135 GCA_043758855.1 Chloroflexota bacterium | reverse complement strand
CTCGGCCCGAGGAAGGTCGAGGCCAGCGCCAAGATCGTTCACGTAGGCTGCAAGTGCCGCCCAGCCGGGCCGGTCGGCCGGGCTGTTGGTCGAGCTCGATTCGGCTGCGGTTGGCGGTTGGTCGTCGCTGTCCCGGTTCGTTCGGGGCGCTGCCGGCGCAGCTGTCGACGCGGGCGCCGCTACTGGCGCCGCAACCGGCCACACCCCCTTGGGGGGCACGAACCAGGAGCCGGCTTCGGGGTTGGGGCTGACGGCTCGACGATCCGCCTCGTGCGCCGATCCGGGCCCTCGCTGATCCCCGCGCGAGGCTTGCGCAGACGCTTCCTGGTCATTGGCGGGCCCCGACGCGGTCGCCCTCAGGCGGTACTTGCGCCTGGTGCGCTCCCCGTCCTTCCAGTCGCTCTGAACCAGGCCCTTCTCCTCGAGGTGGTAGAGCGTCGGGTAGAGGCGTGGTTCGGTGAGCTTGCCGGAGGTGCCCAGTTCCGCCGCGAACCGTCGCCAGATCTCGAAGCCGGAAAGGTACTGGCCCTTCAGCGCGCCAACGATGGCGTCATCGATCCCTGGATCAAAGGTCACAAGGGCCATCCCATCTTGGGGCCATAACTTGTACCGTCCCGATACCGTTCGACGCAGCTTGCCGGCCGCGCTCAGAGTGTAGGCCCCCGGAGTCCGGCGGGCCTCGATGGTCGAGCCTACCGCGTCGCCGCTGACCCGGGAGTACCGGTTGACGGCACTCACGTGGGTTCGAGGCCCCCCAGGTCGTGTACCGTACCGTGCACGGGCCTCTGTCAGATCGGCCGCTCTAACTTGGGTCGTGAGGCGGCCCAATTATCGCCGCCCTGCACCTCTGGCCCTAGCGATTGGCGGAAACGTGCGCGAGAACCTCACGTATTGCGTAATCCTGCCGGCCTACAACGAAGGTCGCCATTTGGCGACCGTCGTGAGTCGCATCCCAGACTGGGTGAGCGGCATCATCATCGTCGACGATGCCAGCACGGACGACACGCTCAGGGTGGCTGAGTCGCTGACCGATCCTCGAATCCGCGTCCAGCACCACGCCAAGAATCGAGGCGTCGGCGGGGCGATGGTTACCGGCTTCAGAGCTGCCCTCGACGGCGGATTCGATATCGCAATCAAGATGGACGCCGACGACCAGATGGACGTGCGTGAGCTGACTACGCTCGTGCGGCCTATCGAACTGCGAATGGCGGAGTACGTCAAAGGCAACCGCTTCCGCCGGACCGGTCGCCCTTCGTCCATGCCGCGCCGTCGATGGTTCGGAAACGTCGTTATGTCGTTTCTCACCAAGGTCGCGAGTGGCTACTGGCACGTGTTCGATCCGCAGTGCGGCTTCATCGCCATCACGGCGCCCACGCTGCGCAGGCTCAAGCTCGATGGCATGGCCAGGGATTACTTCTTCGAGAACGATATGCTCATCCGGCTCAACGTCATCGATGCGCGAGTGGTGGACGTCGATACGTCCTCGCTGTACGGCGACGAAACTTCCAGCCTGAGGATCGGGCGGGTTGGCTGGACGTTCCCCCCACGACTCTTGCGAGGATTCCTGTGGCGCTTCGTCAGGCGCCACTACATGAACGATTTCGGCCTGATCGGCCTCCTCGCAACTGTCGGTTTCGTGTTCACGCTGTTCGGGACATTGTTTGGGCTATACCACTGGGTCCTGTCGGCCTCCAGTGGAATCGTTACGACGACCGGCACCGTCATGATCGCCGTCGTGCCATTGATCCTCGGCATCCAGATGCTCCTCCAGGCGCTCTCGCTGGAAGTGCAGAGCTCCGCCGGCGCGAGCGAGACGCGAGAGTACGCACGTATGGGCTACACCGTCGGCAAGCCTCCGACGGGCGCACGCTGACCAGTCGTGACGCCACAGATTCACGCTCTTCAGCGCTGGGCTATCCGTCACTGGCCGCGCCACCGCGACAAGGCGTTGTATTTGGTAGTAGGCGGGTGGAACTCACTCGTAGCCTACGGTTCCTTCTCGGCCATCTACTACGCCTTCAACGATCGCCTGGCACCTTCGGTGATCCTGGCGATCGCCTATGCAGTCTCCTCGGTGAATGGCTACCTTTCGTTCCGCTACCTCGTGTTCAAGCCTGTGCGACACCCGGTTGTCGAGTACCTACGCTATCAGGCGGTGTATCTGCCTATCCTTGCGGTCAACTTGGTTGTTCTGCCCCTAGCGTTGACCTACACAAACCTGAGCGCCTACATCATCCAGGCGCTGTTTGCGGCCTTCGCGGTTGTCGCCGCGTACGTCGGCAACAAGTACTTCACTTTCCGCAAGCCGAAGACGAGGGATTGAACCCACGAAGCCAATGGCGGTCTCAGCTTTGAGGATCGCCTCGGAATGCTCGTGGACCGCGAGATGACCAAGCGCGAGAGCCGCCGCCTCGAGCGCTCCCTGCGAGCGGCCAAGCTGCGTGTGGCCGCCCTTGAGAATCGGAACGCTGCGCGTCCGACGATGCCGCTACTCTGCGACGGGCGCAGCACCTGAGACGGGCAGCGACCGCACGACCGTGTAGTTCCCCCGGGCGACCGAGCCAAGAGGCCGGCTGAGAGACAGGGCTAGCTTCCGCAGCGACGGCCACACAGCCTGCAGAGGCCCTTCCGGCGCCCTGGGTTGCTCGATGCTGAGCTTGCCGGGCCGCCCCGCAATTCGGCGCCCCGCCTCGCGGTAGGCTGCGCGCAAATCGCGCTCGCGCAGGCACAACTCGTTCGGACTGACCTCGGCGTGCAAGTGGAAGGCAAGTTGCACGAACGGGTTGCTTCCGTTCGGGTCGATGGAGGCCAGCACCCCACCCGGCTTCAAAACTCCGGCGACGCTCTTGATCAACTTCACCCGTTCCACATGCGAGGGGAAGTGATGCAGCACACCACACATGATGGCCGCATCGAATTGACCGATGTCGGCGGGCAGCGCCAGCAGATCTCCAACAACGGCATTCAGTCCGAAGGACTGAGCCTGCGCGACCTGTGCCGGTGACAGTTCCACCCCGAATGCGTCCCAGCCATTGCGAGCAAGTGCCCCGAGCCAGGCCCCGGAGCCGCATCCAGCGTCGAGCACCCGACCGCCGCTCGCAACGCCCTGAAGCATCAGCTCAAGAACCGAGGAATACTGCTCTTCGGTAAACTCGTCGAAGACCCGGTGCGCAGCCACATCGTCGAAGTAGTGCGACTCCGCATCAACGTCCTGCTCGTGGTGCTGGGTGCTCGGGTTCTCGCTGGACATTCGCGCCCTCCCTTGTGCCGCTGCGGCTTCGCCCTCGACCACGTAATCGCTTCTCCGCTGGGGCAGCCGCGCCCGCGGCCTACCACCTAGCGACGAATCCCAGCCCAAGCATGGTGCCTGCCGACAGTTGACAAGATGAACCTCACAACCCTCCTCGACGTATCGGCGACCTCGTAGCCGGGGGGGAGAGTCCGCGGGGTGGGATATGGCGTCATCGCTTCCTCGATTCCGAGCAGGACCTCGTCACTCCTCAATCCCGTCATGACGATCGCGCCACTGTCGAGCGCTTCGGGGCGTTCCATCGAGTCCCTGATGGTGATCGCCGGGAAATCGAGGATCGTCGATTCCTCGCTGATCGTCCCGCTGTCGGAGAGGACGCAGGTAGCGTTCATCTGCAACTTGCAGTAGTCGAAGAAGCCAAACGGTTCGTGGAACCACACGCCGTCGATCGTCTCGAATCCGGGAATTGCCTCGAGTTGGCGCTTCGTTCGCGGGTGAGTCGAGACCAGCACTGGGTAGCCCCACTTCTCATGCACAGCGCGAAGGGAGTCGAGAAGATCCGCCAACCGGAGCGGCGAGTCGACGTTCTCCTGACGGTGGGCGCTGACGACAAAGAACGCACCGCGCGTCAATTTCAGACGCTCGAGCACGTCCGCCGCCTCGATGTCATCGCGGTAGAAGTCGAGGACCTCGCGCATCGGGGAACCGGAGACCGAGATTCGGCGCGGCGATAGCCCCTCCGCGAGGAGATTCCTCCTCGCGTTCTCGGTATATGGCAGGTTGAAGTCGGCGATGTGGTCGATGAAGCGACGATTGGTCTCCTCGGGGACGTTCTCATCGAACGATCTGTTGCCAGCTTCCATGTGATAGACCGGAATCTGCATG
>JAYVMQ010000115.1:0-15684 GCA_043758855.1 Chloroflexota bacterium | reverse complement strand
CGCAGGGTGATCTCACCGGTCATTGCCATGTCCTTGCGAACGGGGATGCCCGTGAACGCGCTGATCATGGCCGTGGCCATCGTGATCCCCGCCGACGGGCCGTCCTTGGGGATGCCGCCCGCCGGCACGTGGATGTGGAGCGTGTTCTTCTCGAAGACCTCGCGCTTGATGCCCAGTTGTGAAGCGTGGGCGCGGATCCAGGACAAGCCGGCTCGGGCGGACTCGCGCATCACCTCACCGAGCTGGCCGGTGAGGATGAAGTCTTCCTTGCCTTCCATGAGCGTGACTTCGATCGCGATGACGTCGCCGCCGACCTCGGTTACGACGAGTCCGGTCGCCGACCCGATCTGGTCCTCGGCCTCAAGCTCGCCGTATTCGAAGCGCTGCGGCCCAAGGTAGGCGACGAGTCTTTTGACGTCGACTACGGTCTTGCGCTTGCGGCCCTCGGCTACTGCTCGGGCGACCTTGCGCATGACGTTTGCGATCTCGCGCTCGAGATTACGGACGCCGGCCTCGTGGGTGTAAGAACGGACCAGCTCGATCATGGCCTCGTCTGTGATGGCGATCGTCTTCTCGGTCAGGCCGTGGTTCTTCATCTGCTTGGGGATGAGGAACCGCTTGCCGATGCCGATCTTCTCGGTCTCGGTATAGCCCGGCAGCTGGATGACCTCCATGCGATCGCGAAGCGGCGCCGGGATCGGGTCGAGCAGGTTTGCCGTGGTGATGAACAGGATCTTGGACAGGTCGAAGGGCACCTCCAGGTAGTTGTCCTGGAAGGTGTTGTTCTGCTCCGGATCGAGAACCTCCAGGAGCGCCGAACTCGGGTCTCCCCGGAAGTCCATGCCGATTTTGTCGACCTCGTCGAGCATGAAGACCGGGTTGTTCGAACCCGCCGTCTTGACGTTCTGGATAATCCGGCCGGGCAGTGCGCCGATGTACGTGCGCCGATGACCGCGGATCTCGGCTTCGTCGTGGATGCCGCCCAGGCTCATGCGCACGAACTTGCGGCCCATGGCTCGAGCGATGCTCTTGCCCAGCGAAGTCTTGCCGACGCCAGGTGGTCCGACGAAGGCGAGGATGGGACTCCGCAGCGTCTCGGCCAGGCTCCGGACGGCCAGATACTCGAGGATGCGCTCCTTGATCTTCTCCAGGCCGTAGTGGTCCTCGTCGAGGATCTTGGCCGCGATCTTGATATCGAGGTTGTCCGTGGTGGAAACGTTCCACGGCAGGGCGACCAGCCAATCGACGTAGGTTCGGATGATGCCGACCTCCGGCGAGGCCGACGGGATTCGGCTCATGCGGTCGATTTCCTTGAGCGCCCGAGCCTTGACCTCATCCGACATGCCGGCGGCTTCGACCTTTTCGCGCAGCTCGTTGATCTCGGCCTGCTGCGGGTCATCCTCGCCCAGCTCGCGCTGAATTGCCTTCAGCTGCTCGCGCAGGATGTACTCGCGCTGGGTCTTGTCCATCTCGGACTTGACCTCAGACTGGATCTTGCCTTTCAGCTCGAGGATCTCGATCTGGCGGCCCAGGAACATCGAAACGATCTTTAGCCGCTCAACGACGTTTGTTGTTTCGAGAAGCTCCATGCGCTGCTCGGTGGAGAGGTCCGGGCTGTAGGCGACCATGTCGGCCAGCAGGCCGGGCTCGTTGATGTTGCGGGCCGCGATGGCTGCCTCTGGCGGCACCGGGGCGCCATTGGCGACGTACTGCTCCATCTGGGACTGAACCGTCCGCATCAAGGCCTGGACCTCGATGCCTTCGGGCGTAATGTCCTCGACTTCTTCGACCTGGACGATGATGTAGGGGCTGGTTTGGGTGAAGCCCAGCACGCGCAGTCGCCCCTGGCCCTGGACGATGGCTCGCACGGTGCCATCCTGAAGGTGGACGACCTGGGCGATCTTGGCCAGCGTGCCCACGACGTACAGCTCCGAGGGCTCGC
Organism: Chloroflexota bacterium; assembly: GCA_043758855.1. Classification (GTDB taxonomy): domain Bacteria; phylum Chloroflexota; class Limnocylindria; order Limnocylindrales; family CSP1-4; genus Fen-1039. Next base: position 13,742 of record JAYVMQ010000115.1, on the reverse strand, counting down.
CGATCTCCTCACGCTCCGCCTGGCGCTGAGTCACGAGGGCAATGGGCCCGTTGGAGGCCACGGCCGCGTTCAAGGCAGCGACGCTCTTGTCGCGCCCAACCTGGAGCGGCACGATCATCTCGGGAAAGATGACGGTCTCGCGCAGGGCTACGAGCGGCAGTTCCCGGGGGCCCGACACGCGGACGCGGTGCTCTTCGCTGTGAACGTGTTCGTCAGCCTTTGAGGCTGCCGCCTCGTCAGCGCGTGCGCCTGACGTGTCGTCCTGGACGCGCAACTCGTCATCGTGAATGCGCTGTTCGTCCTTGACACGCTCGTCAGCGGTAGCTGACGCCTCGTCGTCCTTCTCGGCCGGCCGGTCAGTCATTGGAATCTCCTGATCGAGTCGTGGCCACGCGGGTGGCCACTATATGAGTAATGGGCCTGGTGGCCGGCTCAACCGGCTGCTCATCGTCGCCGCCGCGCGGAGCCTGGCCGGCGATCCGGCCGTTGTGCGAGCCATATCGCCCACCCTCTACGTCAGAGGTTTCGGCTGCTCGGCGCGTTGGAGTGTCATTGGATTCACCCGTCTGTTGTCCGAGCGCAGCCGCCGCCGCGCTGGCCTCATGGGCCTGGTTCTCGTCGAAGAGGGCCTCCAGAATTCGGGTTCCGAGCCTCTCTTCGATTTCGAACAGGAGTCGTACTCCCGCCAGATTGACACCTCGCTCTTGAGTGAGGCGCCTGATCCAGAGGATGCGTCGGATGTCATTTTCGGAATAGAGACGGATGTTAGTGGGTGTCCGGGCGGGCGCCAGGAGCCCTTCATCCTCGTAGATCCGGAGCGTTCGCGGGTGAGCCTGAACGAGGCTCGCGGCCACGCTGATCACGAAGCACGGGCGCCCCGGATCCTGCCGGAACCTTCGATCGGTCATGGGCGCCTACTTGGCCTCGACGGGAGCCGGCCGGACGTTCTGGCTGTCCCCTGCAAATTGGGCTTGGCTAGTATTGATCTTGATTTGCCGCGGCTTGACTGGCTCCGCCTTCGGGATTCGAAGGGTCAGGATGCCGTCCTCGAAGGTGGCCTTGGCCTTGTCCGGCTCCAGATCCGCCGGCAGCGACAGTGTCCTCACAAACCGACCACGCCGGATCTCCTGCAGCAGCAGGCCTTCGCGCCCGGGGATCATGGAGCTGGTGTCGCCAGCGATGGTCAGGGTGTTGCCCTCCACCGTGATCTCCACTTCCTGCGGCTTGACGCCGGGCAGGATGGCCTCGACCACGACGTCGTCGGCGGTCGTATAGACGTCCACCGGCACGAGCTGCCCCTCTCCGAACTGCCACGTCCGTGGGCTCCCAAAGTTCTCTTCAACGAGCCTGTCCATGGCCTGACGGAGAGATAGAAGGTCGCCGAACGGGGTCCGACGAACGATTGTCATTGGTAACCTCTTGATGTCATCCCCGGACGGTAGAACCTTACCAATGCCATTGTCAAGGGTGTTGCAAGTTGATGGGTATGAAGTTATCCACAGCTTGTGGCGGGTCACCACAGTCGCATCGCTGGGGCGCCTCTCGAGACCGAACGGGCGAATTGGTGGTCGACTTTCGGGTCGGCCGCCTTCTTGCGTCCTGTAGAATCCGCCGCTTCCACTGCATGCTGCGAACCTTGGGGGCTTAGGAACGGTCATGTCTCCAGGTCGTGCCCGGACAGGGTTTGCGGCCGTGCCGAGCCGGAAATTGAGAGGGAGGAACCCATGAACGAGACTGCGGAGTTCAGCCTCTTCCCGGGGTCGCATCGGCTGGCCGATCTGGCTCACCGAGTTCCGCGGGCCGTCTGGCCGTTCGTCGTTCTGGCAGCCGCGCAGATCGTCCTCTTGGGCGGCCCCGGGATTGTGGGAGGAGGCGGGGGCTACCTGGACTTGCGAATCATTGCCATCCTGGTCATCCCTACGCTCCTGCCGGTGGCCGTCAGCATCGGCCGCCGTGATGCCTGGAACTCGGCGCGCCTGATCATGATTGGAGCCATCCTGTGGGGTTCAGTGGGCGCCCTGGTCCAGGTCTAGGGGCTGGGGCAGCAGCGGTCTGCCGCTGATCCCGGAGCCGGCGCGGTAGTGGACTTCATTCTCCTAGTGGTGGTCAGGCTGGCTACGTTGATTCCCATCGTCGCGCCCGCTCTGATCATGCTCGGGCTCCGGACGAGGAGAAAAACGGAGACGTCCTGGCCGAGGGCCCTCGTCGCCGTTGCCATCCTCGTAACGGCCGCGCTGTGCATATACGACGCCAGCCGGGTGCTGGACTCACAGGCGCTCCAGCACAACTTCGGCTACTACATCGACATCCCGTTGCGAGACCAGATGGACGTGCTCGTTCAGGGCCTGGCACCGCTGGGCGTCCTTGCCCTCGGCGCTCTGGCCTGGTCCACGATGTCTGCCGTTCGGGCACAAGAGACGCCGCGCCGGTTCTGGCTGGCCATCGGCGCCGGGTCGACTCTGCTGTTCGCCACGGGCCTCAACTCGAGCATCACCGAGATAGTGATGGGTAGTGGCCCGATTGATTCGCGTGTGGTCGCGAGCCTTCTGAATGCCACATTCGAGCTTAACGGCCTGGCGGTCCTGGCAGGGCTCGTACTGCTGCTGGTCGGATTTGGGCTGGGCTTGCCGGATTCCGACGAGGACCTCCTGGGCGAGGTGATCCCGGAAGGGACCGCGCCGGGCTCGATCCACCCCGCGCCGGGCGCCTGAACCGCCTCAGCCGGCTCGGGGCGTTAGTTCGAGCGGTCGGTCTCGCCCAGCAGGATGCGGTGAAGCTCGGCCTCGCATTCCGTCCGGCCGATGCCGATGACCTTATCGCCCTGCATCAGCTCCGTGTCAACATGAACAGCCAGCGCCCGGTCGGCGCGGATGATGGCGAAGACTGAGCAGCCATCCGGCATCTCGAGGCTGCCGGCCAGGCGGCCAATCGCCGGCGACCCCTCGCGCAGCTGGGCTTCGACTAGTTCCAGTTCGCCGCCGCCGAGAACCGCAAGATGCAGGAGCTCGTGGACCGGAATGTCGGCCTCGATAGAGCCCAGGATCATGCGCGTCGGCGAGACGATCTCGTCCACGCCGAGGTGCTTGAAGAGACTCTCATTCTTGGGGTTGTTGACCCGGGCGATGGTTCGCGGGACGTCGAAGTGGTGCTTAGCCATCTGGCAGATCACGAGGTTATCCTCGTCATCGCCTGTGACCGCCGCCACGATGTCGGCCCGGTTGGCGCCGGCCTGGCCGAGGTACTTGCCCTCACAGCCGTCATGCGAGATGACGATGGAACCGATTTCTTCGGTGATCTGTGCGGCGCGGACCCGATCGCGCTCCATCAGGGCGACTTCATGACCGGATCCGATGAGCTCGCGGGCAAGGAAGTATCCGACCTTACCGCCGCCTACGACGATGACGAACACGTCTGCCTCCTACCCGCGGTCGCCGCGCCAGCGCCGGAAACCGGGGCGCTGAGCTCGGGCCGCATCGGCCTCATTTGTGATGGCGGCCGGGTGGCCGGCGCTAGGAGCCGGGGCCTGCTCCAGCGAAGCCGCAGAGGCCGAGATAATCGGGATTCCCTCGGCGGACGGATGCGGATGCTCGGCCCCGGGTGTCTCCGGGATATCGACGCCGGGGCCGGTCTGCATCGGCAGGTTCAGATAGCCGGCGACGGCGCCAACCATGAGGTTGGTCCGGCAAAGCGTGACTATTCCCAGTTCAGCGTAAGCAGCGGCCCGCACCGGGTCGTTGATCTTGGCGATGACCCGCGGGACACTGAACGACTCGGTCGCCACCTGCGCGGCCATGACGTTGCGGTTGTCGCCCTCGGTCAGCGACAGGAAGATGTCGGCGCCTTCGGCACCGGCGCGGCGCAGAACCTCTTCATCCGTGCCGTCGCCGCGCACCGTGGAGCCCTTGAACGCCTCCGGAAGCCTGTCGAAGGCCGCAGTTTGGGTGTCGAAGACGATGACCTCGTGCCCCTCCGCGTCGAGGTTCTCAGCCAGCGTCGACCCGACGCGGCCGCAGCCCACGATCACGACCTTCATTTCGACTCCTTGCCCATCGGCTCACGCACCACCCACACAGCGCAGGGGGCGTTCTTCAATGCGTAGGTTACGGCTCGCCCGACAGCAAAGTCTCCGCCGAAGCGGGTTTTGTAGGGCAAACCGAGGATCAGCAGGTCCGCCGCACGCGCCTCAGCCTCGTCTACGATGGCGGCGCCAACATTGCGGGCCTGCACGAGCACGGACTCAAGCTTGGTATGGAACTGCTCGGCGACTCCCTCGGCCATGTCGAGGACGCGTTGCGCCTCTTCGGACCGTTCTGCGACGTCGGCGTCGAGTGGCTGTGTCCAGTCGAGTTCCACCACGTGCACGGCAACCAACTCGGCATGGGGAGGACGGGCAATTTCGATGGCCAGGCGGACGATGGTGTCATCGACAGGGCCACCGTTGAGGGCAATCACGGCGCGCCGGAAAATCGGTGGATTCGCCTCGGGCACCGTTCCTCCGTTCTCGTCAAAAGTCGCGGCTGTCAACCGCGCACGAGGCCGAACGATACCACCGGTACGCAGATAAGTACGGGCCGAAGGTCAGGCGACCGAGAACGTCCGAACGAATACGGGGCGTTTAGCCGCGTCCGCCGGGATCGGGATCAGCGGGTCCGGTCGTCATCTGCTGCGATGAGCGTCCCGGCGGGGTGCGGCTGCTCGGACGCGGCCGTTGCCGCAGCACGCGCCTCGTCGCGGCGGTAGGGCACGTTGATCACCACGGTGTGCGGTCGTCCCAGCAGCGCGGCCCGAAGCTGCTTGGCGGCCTGGTTGTAGAGCATCCGCTCCCACCAGCTCCGCGCGACATACTCGGGGATCAGAACGAAGGTAATCGGCTCCTCTTGCTCGTCGGGCCAGGAGCGGTCGAGTACGTCGAGATAGGCGACGAACGGGGCGATCAGGGCCCGATACGGCGATTCCACCAGAACGAGAGGTACGTCCGGAACCGTCTGGGTCCACATTTCTCGGACAGCGTCGCTGCGGGTGGGGTCGGCCGAGACATAGACCGCCCGAATGTCGGTCGTGATGGAGCGGGCCACGTTGAGGGCCTGGACCACGGCCCGGTTGACGCCCGAGATCGGGATAACCACTCGGTTGTGGCGGTGCGGCTGCGGCACTGCCGCGCCCGGCTTCATCTCGAGCGCGCGAGCCGACGAGGCGTACTGGTGCCGGACAAACATCATCATGGCGATTAACGCGGGGATGAAGATCAGGACCAGCTTGGCGCCGGCATCGAACTTCTCGTATGCCACGACGACGAAGACGACGCCGGTCAGGATGGCGCCAAAGCCGTTGACGATGCTCCGCCAGGCCCATCCCGGGCTGCGCTCCTTGCGCCAGTGGATGACCATGCCGGCCTGTGAGAGCGTGAAGCAGATGAAGACGCCGACCGAGTAGAGCGGGATCAGGGCGTCGACCGAGGCATCGAATGCGTAGAGCATGACGATGGCAACGGCGGCCAGAACGACGATGCCCCAGGAGAACGCCAGCCGGTCGCCCCGGAAGGCGAACTGGCGCGGCATGCACTCGTCCTGAGCCAGGATGGCCGCCAGGCGGGGGAAGGCATTGAAGCTGGTGTTGCAGGCCAGGAAAAGGATTGCCGCAGCGCTGATCTGCAGAAGGACGAACAGGAAGTTGCCGCCGAAAACGGCACTGCCCACCTGGCCGAGGACGGTCGGGCCCTTGGCGGTCGTAGCCATGACGCCGTACTGCATGCCGACGAAGGTAAGCCCAATGAAGATCGTTCCCAGTAGCAGAGCCATGATGATCAGCGTGTTGGCGGCGTTCTTCGGCTCGGGTTTCTTGAAAGAGGGGACGCCGTTGGCGATAGCTTCGACGCCCGTCAATGCGACCGATCCGCCGGCGAAAGCCTTGAGGAGCAGGAAAATGGTGAACATCTGTGTGCCCGGCTGCTCCGCGAACGGAGGCGCGTCGAGGTGGTGCGCGGCACCCGTGACAGTGTTCATCAGGCCAACGCCGATGGTGAGCAGGGCCATTCCGACGAAGAGGTACGTGGGCATAGCAAAGATGTTGCCCGACTCCCGGATGCCCCGGAGATTGGCCGCCGTGACCGCGATGATGACCAGCGCGCCCAGTTCGATCTTGTATGGTGCGATGACCTCGAAGGCCGTGGCCAGGTTGGCCAGGGCCGAGGCGCTCGAGACGGCGACCGTCATCACGTAGTCGACCATTAGCGCGGCAGCGGCGATCAGACCCCAGTTGGGCCCAAGATTCTCCCGGGCGACCACGTAGGCGCCGCCTCCCGAGGGGTAGCCGCGGCAAACCTGCCGGTAGCTAATGCTGACGATCGTCAGCATTAAGACGATAGCGGCCGCCACCCAGATCGACCAGGTCATCCACGCTAAGCCGGCCAGGACCAGGACTCGCAGGATCTCGTCTGTGGCGTAAGCGGACGACGAAATCGCGTCCGAGCTGAAGATCGGTAGAGCCAGCTTCTTGGAGAGCCTCTCGTCGATCTCCTGGGCGCTCGAAAGCGGCTTGCCAAAGACGAACGATCGAACGCGAGCCAGGCGCCGACCAAGGGCGGTCGTGGGCGCGCTTGCGGCGGCTTTAGCCACCATCACACCGGGACCGGCGTAGCGGAAGAAGGCCGAGTGCGGTCGATTGACCACCACGCGCCGGTCGCCGAGCTTGCGGCCGTGGAGCGGGGGGCGCGGAGGTGTCATCGAGCGCTAATGCCTCTGTGATGATTGGTCGAGAGCGGCCATCGCTTTGGGGGTGGCCCGCCGTCGTCGCCCCCGTCGCCTGCCACGCGCTGCCGAGACTGGGAGCGTATCGCGCAAGCTTAGAAGGCTAGCACGACGGCCCTTGCCTGGATGAGGTGGCAGCTGCCCGATCGATCATAGGCCGTCGCGGAGACGTCGCGCCAGCCCGGGAGGAAGGCCGGCCGCCAGAATTGCTGCCTGCGTAGTCTCGATGTCGTAGGCGACCCGCTGCCACGTGACCGCAGCCGCCCCCGTGTCGATCAGCATGTAGCTGGCGGCGGGATCGCCATCGCGGGGCTGGCCGACGCTGCCTGGATTGAGGAACGCGCGGCGCTCGTCTAAACCGATGCGACCCCCAGGTTCCACGTGCCGAACCTGAATGTGGCCGTGGTCCTCGCGAAGGATCTCGGGCACGTGGGTGTGGCCGACGAGGCAGTAGGTCGTTGTAAGGACAGCCAGGTTGTCGCGGGATGCGGATGGCGTGCGGAGGTACTCGAAGAGGGGCTCCCGTGGGCTGCCGTGGACGAGGGTAAAGTCGCCGCGCTGGAGTTCCAGCCGCTCCGGCAGGGCCATCAGGTAGGCACGCGTCTGTGCGCTTATGTGGGAGCGGGTCCACTCGGCGGCGGTGCGGGCGTCGGGAGTGAAGCGCTCGATCGACTCGCCGCCGCAAGCGGCGTCGTCGTGGTTGCCCTTGACGCCGATGGCCCCGACATCACGCAGCCGCTCCACCACGCCGTCGGGCTCGGGGCCGTAGCCGACCACGTCACCGAGGTGCCACACGGCGTCGACGGTCCCGAGGGAGCCCAGCACCGCTTCCAGGGCCACGAGATTGGAGTGGATGTCCGATAGAACCGCGATGCGCATCCGCAACGGCCTCTACAGCGGGCGGCGGCGACGGGCCGCGGGATCGCGCGGATACTCGCGGGGGGTTTCGGCGAGCTTCTCCACGACCACCAGAACATGATCCTCGAGGCCAGGCACGACCACTGGCTGGAGGCGTATCAGGCGGCCGCGCAGCTGGTGGATAGCGCTGTCCGCCCGGGCCAACTCATCGTTGATGGGCTGCCGCTTCCAGGCCACGAGCAGGCCCCCGATTTGGAGCAGCGGCAGGGCCAGTTCAGCCAGTTCGCTCATGTCCGCCACCGCTCGTGCCACGACTGCTTGCCAGTAGCCGCGATGGCGCGGGTCGCCGGCCAGGGTCTCGGCGCGAGTTGCGGCGACGGCCACGTGATCGCCGAGCCCCGTCGCCTCCACGGCCGTGGCTAGGAACCGGGCCTTCTTGCCGACCGACTCCACCAGCAGGGCCCGGCGCGCCGGAAGGGTGACGGCCAGGGGCAGTCCCGGGAAACCCCCGCCGCTGCCGATGTCCAGGAATTCTTCCACTCCGGCTCGGCGCAGCAAAGGCAGGGCAGTCAGGCTGTCCAGGACCTGGTCTCGCGCGATCAGCTCCGGGGCGCGAATCCCGCTCAGGTTGATTGCCCCATTCCAGGCTACGAGAAGGCGGACGTGGTCGCTGATCGCCTGCAACTGAGCCTCGGAGACGCCGGGAGCGTCGCCCCAACCCGAACCAGAGCCCGAGCCGCCGGAGATGGCGGGGAGTCCGGCGCGGATAGCGTCCCAGTAGCCCTCGGGCAGCGGATCCAGGCCGTTAACGAACGTCGGGAGCGATTCGCGATCATGAGACGGGGCCACCTGTGGATTCCCCGTCCTCATAGCCGCGCCGCTCCCGGCGTTGGCTTAGCTCGCACCCGGCGTACCTCGGTCTTCCCGCGTCGGTCCAGTCTTCGGCCGGGTTTCCCCAGGCCCCTCGCCAACGCAGTTACCCGTGCGACGGTCCGCAGCAGTGGTGCGGATGTCGGACAGTAGGCGTCGGCCCCTATGGCGTCAACGAGGTTTTCCACCAAACGGGGCGACTCGTCCACAAAAGTGGATAACCTCCCAGTCAAGGCACCGTATGTGGATGAAGTCGCAGACACTCAGTACGTTCACGCCCGAGGTCGAACGGGCTTGCCCAGGGTCCGGCGGACGACATCCAGGATCTCCTCAACATAGCGATCGGCGTAGCCCTGCTCGGCCGCGTGCCTCACGCAGACCTGGACATGGTCTTCGAGGATGAGAAGGGCGACGGAGTCCACCGCTGCTCGCAAGGCTGCCGTCTGCTGCAAGATGTCAATGCAGTATTCCTTGCGCTCGATCATGCGCTCGATGCCGCGGACTTGGCCCCCGATGCGGCGCAGCCGCCGAATGAGGATCGCCTGATCGCGTGAGTAGGCGTGCCGGAAAGTCGAGTCGAGCTCGGGACTCTCCGTCAAGTCGCGCATAGCCTCGGCCAGACGGTTCGACGAGTCTTCCGAACTCGATCCCGGGGATTCTTCCTGACCAGCCAACTCGACCTCACTCCGCGCCGTCATCCGGGCTCGAGTCCGTCTCTCTCCAACCGACGGCCAGCGACAATGATACCCCCGGGGAGTATGCCGGGCAATGTTGGATGCAGGTCCGGACGGCGAAATTGCCTGTTTCCGCGCCGTCCCGGGCGTCCTTGAATCCGCCAAGCGGATAGACTTGGAGGGTGGATCCGCGAGAGCAGTTGAGCACGAGTCGGGCGGAATGACCGACGAGCAATTGACGAGAAGCCAGGCTGGCTTGGCTCCCGGTCCGCTGCCGGTCTATGGCTTCGCCCACGCCAGTGAGGCCGAATTCGCCCGCATTCTCGACTTCTATCAGGTGGTCTGGGAGTATGAGCCGCAGGTTTTCCCAATCCTGTGGGATCTCGATGGCAATGTGCTGGAGAGCTTCGCCCCGGACTTCTTCCTGCCGGAATTGGGGCTCTTCGTTGAGTTGACGACGCTCCAGCAGCGGCTGGTTCGCAAGAAGAACCGGAAGGTAAGGCGCCTGCGCGAACTCTATCCAGGCCTCCGAATTAAACTCTTCTATGCTCGCGACTTCAGGGCGTTGATGCTCAAGTACGGCCGCTCCGCTCTTTTGTCGGGGCTGAGTGGAACGCTTGGACAGGTGGTGCCTCACCAAGAGCAGCCGGATATCGACGAATCGGTGGCGTGGGGTGCTCGCCCGGTCGAACTCGAAGTCGCCGCAACCGGCGCCATCGGGTCGCAAGCCAATCCCTTACGCCGCTCGCGCGCCTCACGGCGCCGCGCCGGGCGGAGGGCCGCCGCAGCCGCCGCTGATCAAGCTGTCACCATGGTGACAGCCGACGTCACCCTTAGTGACGGCCGCCGTCTCGTGATCTAAGAGGTAGCGATGAAAGTCACCCGGGACCTCCTCGCGGACATCGCCGAGGTGCTGCTGACCGAGGAACAAATCGAGAGCAAAGTGACTGAGCTTGGGCAGCGCATCAGCGCTGACTACGCCGGCCGCGAGCTGACCCTGGTCAGCGTGCTGAAGGGATCTTTGCCCTTTATGGCGGACCTGATGCGCCGAATCAGCCTGCCGCTGCGGATAGATCTCATGGAGGTCTCGAGCTACGGTGGCACCAGCACCGAATCGTCCGGATTGGTCCGGATCCTTAAAGACCTGAGTGCGCCAATCGAGGGGCGCGACGTCCTCCTCGTTGAGGACATCATCGACACGGGCCTCACACTCAACTACCTGATCCGGTATCTCAAGGGCAAGAACCCGCGCTCGATAAAAGTCTGCTCGCTCCTGGACAAGCCGGCCCGCAGGCTGGTCGAAATCCCGATCGACTATGTTGGCTTCGAGATCCCGGACGCCTTCGTGGTGGGGTATGGTCTCGACTTCAGTGAGGTCTACCGGAACCTCCGCTTCGTGGGCGTTCTGCGCCCCGAAGCGTACGAGTCCTAAGGGAGCCGCAATGCGCCACGCAGCACCTTTAAGGGGCCGCTGGATCCTGGCGATCGGTGCGATCGTCATAGTCGGCTCGTCGCTCCTGCCTTGGTGGAGCGTCGGCGGTGGCGACACCGGGTTGAGCCAGGTGAGCGGCATCGGCATCTCCGATGGCCCCGTCTTCCTGATGTTCCTGATGGCTGTGGCGTGCCTCTTGCTGGTGACGCTGCCCTTTGCCTCGGAGAAGCCGATCGCCATCGACCATCCCGTTGCATATCTGGCCCTCCTAGCCGTCGTTGTCATTGGCTATGTCCTGCGGCTCATCGACCTTGTCAACCACCAGCGCTTCCCATGGCCGCCACAGCATGGCTTCGGCCTCTGGATTGCCGTCGTCGGTATGGTCCTGTTCGCCCGCGGCGTCTTCGAGGTCTTCGAGGAGCGTCGCCGCCGCTTGTATTAGCGGATCGCCGGCATGCGTCGGCAGACGGCGATAAAACGGGACTACTTCCTGATCGTCGCGTGCTTGACGTATAGTTGTCGCAGGCGATCCAGATGCACGTGCACGGTCGCCAGCCTACCGAGGCGTGGCTGTTCGAGCGGGAAAGCCGCTCGCCACCCCGAGAGCACCGGCACTGAGCAAGTAACGTCGGCCAAAATGTGGCTGTCGTGGCAGTGTGATCGCCCTCGTCTTGAGGTTCCTGGTCGAGTGGAGTACCTGGCTAGACAGGCCCGCATTACCGACATTGATCGGCTGTACGCGCTTTGCGCGGACAAAGGGGTTGTGCCTGGCGGCGACTCACCAATCGACGCGATCGGCCTGATGCGCCAGCTCGTATACCTCCCGAATGCGAGCGTCGCGCTCGTTGAAGCGGGGCGCCAGTTGGCGGGTGGTGCAGTCCTCGGACTGCGGCCATCCGTCCGAGTCGGCGGGTTCGTTGGCACGGTTGACTTGCTGGTCATCGCGGATGGCCATGACACGGACAGAGTTGCCGACTTGCTCATCGAAGAACTGCTGCTCTCGGCACGCAGAAAGGGCTGCACATCGGTCGAAGTCATGTTGACGTCAGAGTCCGACTACTTGTCGAACTGGCAGGATCATGGCTTCACGAAGGCAGCCACCAATACCTACCGAACGGCGGTCGTCGTAAGGGCGCCGATCAGCCGCTAAATCGACCGGGCAGCCGAGCAGGAGCCAGTTGCGACTGGCTTTGGAGAGCGCCGGCCCCTGGGCTACATGGGCACGTGACAATGTCATGGGCCCGCAACCAAGGAGTTCATTCGTGAGTAAAAACGTCGCCGTCTTCGTAGACGTGGCGAACATCTTCTATGCGGCCAAGGCAGCGGGCGCAGATATCGATTACGTGACGCTGCTCAAGGCCGCCGTGGCCGGGCGCGACTTCGTTCGGGCCTATGCCTACACCGGCCTCGATCCTGACAACGAGAACCAGCGCAACTTCCATTCCTTCCTGGCTCGTCACGGCTACAAGGTCGTGAGCAAGGACATTCGCAAGTACGGCGACGGCAAGGTCAAGGCGAACCTCGACATAGAGCTTGTCGTCGACATGATGAAGACGGCCCGAAACCTGGACGTCGCGATCGTCGTTAGCGGCGACGGCGACTTTGCGCCCGCCATCCGCGCGGTGCAAGAGATGGGCGTCCGCGTCGAGGTCATCAGCTTCCGGGGCAATACGAGCTCGGATCTGATCGAGGTGGCCGACGCCTTCTACGACATCACCCAGATCGCCAAGGTCGACCACGACTCGTCGAGGTCCGGACGGCGCGTGGCGAGTGACGACGAAGACCTTTCGATGACCGAGGTCCCGGACAAGATCACCGAGGGCCGCGGTGGCAGAGGCCGTGGCGGACGCGGCAGAGGCCGCAGCGGACGCATCGATGGGGTCGAAGAAGCGGTTGTGGTCGCGCCTCGTGCCGAGCGACCCGCGGGTCGCGTCCTGGCCACCCGGCCAGCGCCGCAATCGGGCGGTCGGCTCGTGGCTCTTCCCGGCGAGAAACTGTCCCGAGCCACCGGCTCAGGTGACGCTGCGGACGAGGAACTCCTCGATGCGGCTCTTGCTGGCGAAGCCCCTGCTGACGAAGCCACTGCGGCCGAAATCGCTGACATTGAGGCCGCCGAAGGCGGAGAGAATGTCGATTCCACGGGTCGCCGTCGGCGACGCCGCGGCGGTCGCGGCCGAGGCCACGGTCGCTCGGACGAGTCGCTCGGCGAAGCCGGTGATGGCGAAGCTGGCCAGGCTCTCGCAGGCCAGACTCCTGCACGCCGGGCTCCCGCGGGCGCGGCCATTGTTGGCGAAGCCCCTGCGAGCGAGGTCGGCGAAGGCGAAGCGTCTGCGCCGCGAGCTGTGCGACCGAACCAGTTCGGATCGGTGTGGGACTCGCAGATCGGCATGGTCGGTCGGCCCCCGCGAACGGAGCGCGCGACTCCAGCCTCCTCGGACGAGGACGACTTCGCCGAGCCGGAGATTCCTGAATACCTGCTCGCCGAGCGCCGCCGCGGTGGCAATGCCGCTCGAGGTGGTCGCAGCGGGGGCGGAGGCCGCGGAGTCCGGAGCGCCTATGCCTCAGCCGTCGATCGGGAACGCTTTGGGCGGTCGTCGCCCACGTCGTCCTCTTCGTCGGCGTCACGCTATTCGGAGCCGGAGCGCCAGGCGCAGCCTCAGCCCCAGCGACGCCGTGATGAGCGGCCAGCGCGTCAGTCGGGGCCCATGCCGCAGCGCGGCGGAGGCCTCCCTCGCGGCGGTGGTCGAGATTCGTCGGAGCCGTGGAGTGAGGTCCCGCCGGAGCTTGAGGAATTGCTGCGCGCCCAACTCTCGACGAAGCTGAGTCGGCCGACTGCGGTCAGGAGCGAGGCCCCTGCGGACACGTCTCCTGCGAGCGCAGAGCCGCACGAGGCCGTCGGGCTCGGCGAGCGTGGTGAGGCTCCCGTGACCAAGACCCGTTCCGCGGGCCGAGGCTCCCGCAAGCCGGTCGCTGCCGAGAGCGGAGCCGAGTCCGGCGCCGTCTCCGCGGGTAGCGATACCCCCGCGCCGAAGAAGCGCGCCCCTGCCCGCCGCAAGCCGGCCGCTGCCGCCGCGGCTCCTGCGGGCGAGAAGGCTGGCGAGTAGCCAGCGCATCGCCCATGGCGTCAACCATGAAGAACGCCGCAACTCGCGGCCAACCGCG
>JAYVMQ010000114.1:0-6353 GCA_043758855.1 Chloroflexota bacterium | reverse complement strand
GGCTTCGGTGCCGGCCCTGCCATCGGGGCCTTCATGATCGACCATCTCCACCTCGGCAGTTCCTCCGTGTTCGGTTTGGCGGCGCTACTGTCGCTGGCGGTGGCCGTAATGCTGGCTGTTTGGTCGCGCGAGGTCAGACCCGAGGTCGTGCCGACAGGCAGCCTCATGCGCCTGGCCTTTGGAGCAGTTCGGGGCGTCATGTCAGACCCGATCGTGCGTTGGCTCTTTGTCGTCTACGGGCTGGTCTTCGTAGGCCGCCAGATGACGACCCAGTACATGGCCCTGCTCATTCACGATGTCGAACGAACGCCCTTGCTGGTGGCCGGCTCGATCGCACTCGTCCTCGGTTTGGCGACGATAGTCGGTGCGGGGCTCTCGCCGGCAGGCGGCTGGATAGCCGATCGGCTGGGCTTCCGGCGCGTTCTGGTGGCCGCCATCGGGGGCCTGGCCATATCCTTTGCGGCCCTGCCATTGGCCCCGAACGTGGCCTGGCTGGCCGTTGTCTACAGCTTTGCCATCGCTTTCCAGGCCGTGGTTGGAGCGATGGTGTCGGGATTGCTGGCCACCGAAGTCCCGTCCGAACGCCGCTCGGCGACGCTTAACCTGATCTACCTGCCGCTCTACCTTGGCGGCATCGCGGGCCCGGCCATCGGGGCAAACGTGGTCACGGCGGGCCTGCGGACGGTCTTCTTCGCGGCGGCGGCCGTGTTGGCAGGCAGTCTCGTCGTGGCGATTGCGTTCGCCCGAAGACCAGGGCGCCGGCCAGGTCGAGGCGTCGTTGCCGCAGCGTAACTACCGGTGGAACTCGGGGACGTCAGTCTCGGGCGAGCCGACATATCGGGCGTCCGGTCGAATCAGCTTGTCGGCGGAGGCCTGCTCGATCGCGTGGGCGCTCCAGCCGGCCATTCGGGCCAGGGCGAACGTCGGCGGGAAGAGGTCCGGCGCCAGCCCAACGCCCTGCAGAACTGCCGCGGCGTAGTACTCGACATTGGTCTTGATGACGCGATCCGGCTTGAGTTCGCCGAAGATCCGAAGCACGACGTCCTCTACCTTGACTGCCGTATCGAGCCAAGCAGCCATTTCGGACATGCCTTCGGCGACCTTGCGGAGAGCCGCCGCCCGCGGGTCGTAGGCCCGATAGACGCGATGGCCGAAACCCATGATCTTGTCGCCTCTGGCGATCGCCTCGCGTACCCACTTCTCGGCGCGCTCGGGCGAGCCGATCTCGTGGAGCTGGCTGACGACCTCGGCCGGAGCGCCGCCATGGAGCGGTCCCTTGAGGCAGCCGATGGCGCCGCAGACGGCGCTTGCGAGGTCGGAGCGGGTGGAGATGATGACCCGCGCGGTGAATGTTGAGGCGTTCAGACCGTGCTCAGCGCCGACCACGAAGTACGCATCCAGGGCACGGGCAGCCGCAGGGTCGGGATCCTTGCCATTAAGTTGCTGCAGAAAGCCGCCCGCCAGCGTCAGCTTCTGGTTCGGCTTGACCGGCTCGAGTCCCTGGCGCAGTCGATGGAACGCAGCCAACGCCGATGGCGCGAAGGCTACGAGTTCGCGGGCCTGGTCGACTGTGGGCGGCCAGTGCGGCCGGCGCCACGCGCCCCAGACGGAGACAGCCGTTCGCAACGCGTCCATGGGGTGGGTGTGGTCCGGCAGTTCGTGCAGGACGCACATGACGGGCTCGGGGACCTCGGCGGGGACAATGCGGGCGGACTTGCGCCACTCACCGGTCCAGAGCAGTTCGCAGACCTGGCCGTAGGTGCCCTTTTCGACGAGTTGGCCTATGGGGTAGCCGCGATACAGGAGGCGGCCGTTGGCGCCGTCGACGAAACCGATGGCGGTCTCGGCCGCGATCACGCCCTCCAGGCCGGGGGAATACGGTCGGTCAGTCTGGCTCTTCGTGGGTGCCACCGCGGGCGTCGGGGCCGAGGCTGCCGCCGGGGCCGAGGCCGCTGCTGTGGCCGCTTCGGGCTTGGGGGATGCCCCCTGCGAGGACGCCGGTTCGGTGTTGCTGGTCGACATCGTCGCCCTCCTTGGGCCTGTGAGCGAGCGGCAGGTCTGGTTCGGTAACCGACAGCATGACCGGAATCCAGACGTATAGCGCAGGCATCCTACCGCGAAGCCTCCTCGCGTCGCAGGCTGGGTCGAGAATCAGACCCCCCAGGCGGAACGGGTAGGGTGCGGGACGAAAGTGCTCGTGTGTCAGTCGCGGCGGTCTCGGCCCTGCTGGTTGGCGCCATCGACGTCGTCGAGCACGAGGCGGATGATCACGGAACCCAGAAACGCAACCACGAGCGCCCCGATGAAGCCACTGGTGGGGCCCGAATGGAGCTGCTCGGTCGCGAACCAGCCGCCGAACAGGCCGCCGAGGACGCCAATTACTGTGTTGGCCAGGCACCCCTTGGGCCCGCGCTTGATCACCGCGCCGGACAGTGCTCCGGCGAAGAACCCGACCACGATCCATCCGAGAACGTCCATGTTCGGCATGGTGATCTGCTCCAATATCGAAGGTCTGGGTCGAAAGGCCTCGACCACCAGAGCATGATAAGCGGCCCAGTCCCTCAGGCCCTCGGCCCTCGGCCGTCAGGACGATTTCGACGTCCGACCAGCGGACGATTCGCGCCGCAAGTGGAAAGGCCACCGGCAGAGCCCGGCGGCACATTCCTGCGTCTTGGAGGGCGCTAGTTGGCGTCCTTCCAGGCCGGCATGGTCTTCATGTAGGCGAGGGCCTTCTGGCGAGCGGCGTCGTGGTCGAGGCCTTCCTGGCTCATCGTCCACTGAGTGAAGCGCTCGAGACGATCGTCGAAGCTCGGCAGCGTACCCTCGGGGGCGCAGTAGGTGCAGTAGGGGATCGACGGGTTGGCGAGGGCGTGGTCCTCGGCACCCGCCAGGGGCATTCCGCAGGATTCACAACTTGTGGCCATGGTCATGGTTGGTTCTCCTCGTGGGGTGCTGTGGCGGCGGCCGGCGGGGCCGTCGTGGGTTGGTTCGAAAGGTCGGCGGAGGCCAGAAGCTCGAAGCCTCGGATCACGGTTTGCCGATCCTCCGGCGACAGCGTTGCCATGGATTGGACGAGCAGATCCGGGGCCAGAACCTGGCCGATGCGCGAGACGACGTCTCGCCCCGGGTCGGTCAGCCAGACGAGGACCCGGCGCTCATCGCGCTCATCGCGGATCCGGGCGATGAGCCCCTTGGCCTCGAGGCGTTGCAGCAACTCCGAGACGGAGTTTCTGCGCAAACCAAGATGCTCGGCCTGTTCGCCGACAGTCAGCGGACCGCTCGCTTGCAGATGCTGCAGCACCTCCAGCGCACGGCGCGTGACCGGCAGATCCGCTCCTTCCATCCGCTGCGCCCAGTGGTAGCGCCGATACACCTCCGGAAAGAGGCGAGCAACGCGTCTTGCCGCTGCCTCGGCAGTGATCGGCGCAAGCTGGTCGATCGGGCCGGCGGCGGCATCGATCGGGCCGGGAAGGCGGTTCGAAGAGGATCTGCTCGTGGCGACCATGTCGCAACGACTATCCTCGGGCGCGCGCCGGCCGTCAACGGATCTGATCGGTCGCTACGACATATTTGGACGGCTAGCGCGAGGCTGACGGCGTCGGCTCTTCGTCCGGGACTTCGATGCTCACCACGTAGCTGGTGTTCGCGATGCTGCCCGGGCCGGGCACCAGGACTGCGCGGACGCCTTGGAATTGCCCGGTCGCTGCCGCCAACACAACCCGCCCCTCGCCCGAGCAATAGAAGAGTGCAGCCTGCAACGGCATTTCCGTCGGAGTGTCGGTGGCCTCCGTGCTGGCCAGGACGATCAGTTCGTCCAACCCGTTGCAGACAACGTGGATCGCGATCCGAGGACCGCGGTCAATCAGGTTGCTTCCCGAGGACACGCCGTCAGTTCCAAACGAAGTCACGAAATGCCAACCAGCCGGGGCGCTCGGGGCCGCGGGGATGTTGGACGTCGCGCTCGGACCGGCGCCGGCCCCAGTCGCTCGCGGGATCACGACAGTGACGGCGATCGCCCCGACGACCACGATGAGAGCGGCTACCAGAACGGCGGCGGTGCGAGACATTCGACCCAGGCCGCCCAGGAACCAGAGTCGGCCGCGGCCGGGATCCGTGGATGAGTCCATCGATACCTCCCTCAGGTACGAGTAGAGCGTCTCCGGAGCATCCGGAGTGAGCTTGTCGTCGAAGACTCGGCGCAGCTGAGCGTCCAGCTTCGGGTTGTATTCCGGTCGTCGGGTTCGTCCGAAGCATCTCATCGATCGATCGCCCGGCCCAGCAGTCGAAGTGCATAGAAGAGTCTGGACTTCACCGTTCCCAGCGGGACGCCGAGTCGCGTTGCTATCTGCTCGAGGGGCATGTCGCGCCAGTAGCGCAGTACGACCACGACCCGTTGTTCGGGCGAGAGCCGCTCGAGGGCCCTGCCCACCGCATCTCGCGTCAGGGTCGCCCGAAACGGGTCGGGGGCGTGGACCTGCAACTCGTCGTTGAAGGCGACGTTGCGGACCCCTTTGCGTTTCCGGATCCGCGTCTTGCAGATGTTGGCCACGATCCGATCCAGCCACGGACCCACGCTGTCCGGCTCACGCATCCTGGGCTAGGCCCGCCACGCTCTGGCCAGCGCTTCCTGCATCGCGTCCTCGGCCTCGCCGGCATCGCCCAGCAAGTACCCGGCCAGCTTGTAGGCGCCGTCAAGGTGGCGCGAAGCCAGGCGCACGAATTCGTCGCGAAGTGTCGCCGCCTCGCGCTCCTTCGTAGGGCTCACTGCCCCCTCACCCACGCGCACCTCCACAGCAAACAACACCGCTGCTCCTTTCGTGGCCTATCCAGACCTCGAATCAAGCCGGTAAGTTCATTCTGCGCCGGGCAACCGGACCAAATGGACTGATCGCACCGAAGGCCAGATCCGTCACGGCTGCGGCCGGGCCTCTCCGCCAGCGCCCCGTTCTGCGTTGGACATTCGTGCCGCGTCATCCGATACCACAAACGAAGCCGGTCGCGCCTGCTCGTGCACGTGCCTTGGAACAGAACCGCAGGCCACCAAACGGAACTCGAGACATGCCAGCGCCTCGCGGCCCGGACGGCAGCGGAGCGCCCGGCTCGAGCTCGTCACGGACTAGAGCGAGCGTGCCGCAGGTCAGGACAGCCCTGCCGAATCGCGCCGGGCTTCCCCATTTTGGCGCATAGTGCTCCCCGAAAGGGTGGGTTCGGTCGGCCGGGAGTGAGTTGGCAGGCCACCCGCCGTGCGCGGAGTCACGGATGTATCGCCGTCGTCGCTGGTTCGTAGTAGTCGCCGCCGTTCTCCTCGTCGGTACCGTCGAGGCCCTCAGCGACACGGTTTTCGATGCCTTCGTGCCGTTCCCTTGGCACACTCTGCCCGTCCTCGGGGTCGTCAGCGCGGTCGTTGGGACGGGCGCCTGGTACGCCTTCCGCCGGATTGATGGACTGACCAACGACCTCCAAGAGCGCAACGCCACTCTCGAGTCTCGCAACGCCGTTCTGCGGGCCGTATACGACGTCAGTTTGGCGGTCTCTGGCCGGGCCGATCCCGATCAGACCATCGCCTCGATCGTCCAGCACGCTCGCTCGCTGCTGCGGGTAGATGCGGTCCTGCTTGCGCTCGACGGTCCGGCCGGCGAGCTGCGGCTTCGGGCGACGAGCGCCGCTCCAGGCGTCCTTATGGGCGATCAGCCTGCGGGCAGCGGCGTGATGGAGCGGAGTGAGGACGATCTCGACTGCTATCTTCAGCCCGGCTACCAGATCCGACTTTCGGCGCCTGTGGGTCACGGCGAGAAGCCAGTCGGGATGATCGGTCTCGCGACTGCGACCGGCGCTCGCCGCCGGTTCGATGTGTCCGAGGTCGAGACACTCTCAGCCCTGGCGACGCAGGTCGGCCTGGCGCTCGAGGCCGCCAGACTTCAGGACGAGCTGCAGGTTCTGGCGATTCAGGGCGAGCGCGAGCGCATCGCCCGAGAGATGCACGACGGTCTGGCCCAGGTCCTCGCCTACGTCAATACCAAGTCCCAGGCCATTGAGGAACTGCTAGCCGACGGCCGCGTGACTGACGCTCGCCGTCAGCTCGCCGAGTTGGCCGCGGCGGCTCGCTCGGTCTACGTGGACGTGCGCGAGGCAATCCTGAGCTTGTCCACTCCCGGGCCGTCTGATCGGGGAGTGGCGGCGGCTCTGGAGGAGTACGCGGCGGTGTTCGCGGAATCATCGAAACTCGCCGTACCCTTCCGCGCCAGCCCCGATGCCGTGAGCGCGAGGCTGTCGGCGGCCGCTCAAGCCGAGGTCTTCAGCATTGCCCGTGAGGCCCTTACCAACGTCCGCAAGCACGCTCGAGCTAATCGAGT
>JAYVMQ010000113.1:0-2870 GCA_043758855.1 Chloroflexota bacterium | reverse complement strand
GGCCGTGAGGTCGCGGCGGTCAGCCGGTTGCAGCCCGGCTAGACCGTGGGCGGCCAGTGAGTCGGCCCCGAGAGCAAATTCGAGCTTGTCGGAGTCAAGCTGATCGCGTGCGGCGAAGACCAGCCCGCTTGTGTCAACCATGGCGATGGCCCGTTTGGTCGCGGCCTCGTCCATGCCGGCGGCCACCATCGCGGCGCGAACCATCCGGGCGATGCCGACGCCGGCAGCACCGGCGCCGAGGAATACGAAGCGCTGTTCCGCGATGGGCCGGCCGAGCGCCCGAACCGCCGCCAGCACTCCGGCCAGCACCACGGCACCGGTCCCCTGGATGTCGTCGTTGAAGCTCGTAATGCGGTTCCGATAGCGGTCCAGGATCCGAATGGCGTTGTGCTGCTTGAAGTCTTCCCATTGCAGCACGGCCTTCGGACAGACGTCGAGCACGGCGACGACGAAAGCTTCGATGAAGTCGTCGTATTCAGCCCCGCGAAGCCTGGGCGCGCGATGGCCAATGTAGAGTGGGTCGGCGAGTAAGTCCGCGTTGTCCGTGCCCACGTCAAGAGAGACGGGCAAGGTGTGGGCCGGGTAGATGCCGGCGCCCGCGGTGTAGAGAGCCAGCTTGCCGACGGGGATGCCCATCCCGCCAGCGCCCTGGTCGCCCAGGCCCAGGATGCGCTCGTTGTCAGTGGCCACGATGAGCCGGATGTCGTCGGCCGCCGAACCACCAGTACCGCCGTCCGGATGGGCGTTATGGAGCAGGTCGGGAATTCGGTCAATATCGGCTGGGGTGATCCACAAACCGCGGGGCCGTCGCAAGATATGGCTGAAGGTCTGGCAGGCGCGGCCGACCGTCGGGGTGTAGATGATCGGCAGGAACTCCTCGAGGTTCTCGAGAAGGACCCGGTAAAAGAGGGTCTCATTGCGATCCTGCAGCGACGATAGGCCGATGTAGCGCTCCAGGTCGTCGCTCTTGGTGCGGATGTGCTCCAACTCGAGGCCGACCTGTTCTTCGATCGAGGCCGTCCGAGGTGGCAGCAGACCACGCAACCCAAAGACGAGGCGCTCGCCGGCGTCGAAGCCCGTGTCCTTGTTGAGCAACGGACGAGTCAGAAGCTCGGCCCCGCGGAATGGAACGTGCTGGATACCGGCAGGACGGAGTTCCTTTAGCGATCGAGGAAGTTGTCTCATCGGCCCAGCATTCACCCGAGCCTATGGTCGAGGCAACGTCCGTTCGGCCCTACCCGACGTGCCCGGCTGGCTCGTTGGCCCGGAACATGCCATGAGGTCTATAGGCAGGGGTCCGATTCGCCCGGGAGCATGGCGCGGACCTGGAGCGAGGCCTGGGCGCCGGCTGAGTCGACGAAACGTGTCAGCTGGTTCGAGGCCGTGACTACCGACAGCAGACTCGCGGCATCGGTGCCTGTGACCGTGCCGCAGCGATAGGCCGACCCGGCGAAAGCCTTGCCGAACGTGGCGAAGGTGGAGGTCAGAGGCCAGGACTTCTCCGTCGGAGCGATGCCGGCGGCGGCGATGGGAGGCGTCACGAGCACGGCGAGGCTCGTCGGCGTGAACGCCTTGCCCTGACCCAGATCGGCGGCCAGCCAGGCGTTGATGCCCGTGATCTGATTCCAGAAGCGCTGGTATGCCGCGACCGTGCCGGGGGCGGCGGAGTCCGGGACGGATCCGGTTGGCAGAGGGCCGCTCGACTCACGGGTCACGCCGTCGATTCTCAGCTGGATGTGCGTCAGGATGGACCCGGGAACGGCACCGGCCGAGAAGTCGGTCTTGTCGGCCACAAGACCGTCCTTGCGGGCCTCCGCGACTATTGCGGCGATGCCGGCCCCGCTAATCGGCCGTGACTGGGGTCCGACGTAGATTGGACCAGGATAGATTGCCGGTATGGCGACGTTGCCGTCGATGAACTGCCCGTCAGAAATGGTCACTGGCGCCAGCCAGGCGAAGGTGTACTGGGGCGCCAGTGCCCGCGTCTGCCACGCCCGGAGGTAGAAGCCGGCCGCGGCAGACGGGGCGGGCGAGGATCCCGAGCCTGAGCCGACGCACCCGGCAAGCACCAGTCCCGCAATTAGTAGGCCGACTGCCAGTCGAACTGGCGATTTGAGCGATCGACTGCTGGTTGAAGGCATCGTGATCCCCGCTGCGGCGGACTCTATTGTCCACCCACCAGACGCCACGGGCGCGCAATGAGTTCCGGGCCTGCCGCGGCGCCGCCGTATCGGGGATACCTAGCCCTCGATCACCGTCTTGACTGCGGCTACTACCTTCGGCAGGTTGGCGGTCGTGAAGCCGGCCACGTTGATCCGGCCGCGCCCGACCACGTACACGGCAAACTCGTCGCGGAGGCGGGCCACCTGTTCGGTTGAGAGGCCGAGAAGCGCGAACATGCCACGCTGGCGCCGGATCGGCTCCCAGTTGCCCGGCACCTTCGCCGCCACGAGCGCCTCCACCAGCGCGGCGCGGTTGCCCAGGATGCGGTTGCGCATCCCAGCCAGATCGACTTCCCACTGAGCCCGCAATGCTGGATCGTTCAGAATCGTCTCGACGATGTCGGCGCCGTGGGCCGGCGGGTTGGAATAGTTGGAGCGGATCGCAATCTTGACGTGGCTCAATGCCGACGCCGCCCGCGACGGATCCGCCGCCACGATCGTCAACGCGCCAACGCGTTCGTTGTACAGCGCGAAATTCTTCGAATAGCTCGTGCACACGAGGAACTCGAGGCCGGGGCGCGCAAGACCGGCCAGCCAGTCGGCGTCCTCGCGCAGCCCAAAACCAAAGCCCTGATAGGCAAAGTCGACGATCGGCACAAGTTCGCGCTCGACGATGACATCGCCGATTGCGGCCCAAGTCTCCTGGTC
>JAYVMQ010000112.1:0-5387 GCA_043758855.1 Chloroflexota bacterium | reverse complement strand
CTGTAGCTCTCCACAGTTCGGTGCGAGCCCGAGCGATTGCCCTTCTCGACGAGGAAGGCGTAGAGCGCCTGGTCCCAGGTCGATGGGTCGCCGGACGGGAGAGCGGGCAGGGGCGTGGCGTTCATCAGGTGCCTCGTGCGTGATGGTGTCGCTCCCATTCATCACTCGGGTCGCCACGGAATGCAACGCTATGTCCGCATAGAGACCCTTCTCAAGCTGCGCGCCTGCCCGATGCGAGATCGCGAGCACCGCGGTAGGTCAGCGTGCCATCATCCCCGCATGGCACTGTCGAACGAAAGGCTCCAGGAGGCGGTCAACGAGCTGCTGAGCCGACCCGGTCACGAGAAGGTGCGCTCGATCCTCTACGACCTCCTTGTGAATGGTCTCGAGGTGCCCTCGACGGAGATTGACTTCGAGCGTCCCATGCCCGAGGTCCACGGCCGTGCCGATGCGCTCCTCGGCAACACCGTCCTTGAGTTCAAACGTGATTTGCGCCGTGAGAAAGAGGACGCCGAGGAAGAGCTGGGGCGCTATCTCGCCGAGCGCGAGGCACAGACCCAACGTGAGTTCCTCGGGATCGCCACAGATGGCACTCGCTTTCTGACCTACCAGCTCCGCGAGGGCGCCCTCGAGCCGATCGGCGAGCCCTTTGTCCCTTCGCTGGACGCGCCGCGCCGTCTGCTCGGATGGCTGGACACGGCACTCGCCATTCGCGGCGAGCTGGACCCGACCCCGGAGGCGATACGCGAGGAGATGGGCCGCCAGAGCCTGAGCTACGGGCGAGCGCGGCCCGCTCTCGCCGAGCTGTGGGGGTCCGTTGCCACCCAGCCCGACGTGCGCCTGAAGCGGGAGCTGTGGGCCGACCTGCTCCAGCGCGTCTACGGCTCGCGGATCGACGAGGACGAGTTGTGGTGGCAGCACACGTACCTGACCGTTGTGGCGAAGGCGATGGCGGTGCAGGTGCTCGGGATCGAACTGCCCGACGCCCCTGACCTGCTGGCCGGCCGCCCCTTCACGGATGTGGGCATCAACGGCGCTGTTGAAAGCGACTTCTTCGACTGGGTGCTGGCCGCGGACGGTGGCGCGGAGCTTGTGACACGCATTGCCCGCCAGGTCGGTCGGTTCCGGCTCCGTGAGGTTCAGCACGACGTGCTGAAGGTGCTCTACGAGAGCCTCATCGACCCCGAACAGCGCCACGACTTGGGCGAGTTCTACACCCCGGACTGGCTGGCGGATCTCATCTGCGAGGAGGCGATCGCACAGCCCCTCGAGATGCGCGTCCTCGATCCCGCATGCGGGTCGGGCACCTTCCTCTTCTTCGCCGTCCGTCGTCTCCTGGCCGCAGCGGACGAGGCCGGGCTGAGCAGCCGGGAGGCGCTGACGCTGACCACCAACCGCATCCTGGGCATTGACATCCACCCGGTGGCTGTCCTGGTGGCGCGGGTCACATACCTCCTCGCCCTCGGCACTGACAGGCTGCGCCGGGATCGCGCTGAGATCGCGATCCCGGTCTATCTCGGGGACGCGCTCCAGTGGAACACGCAGGCCTTCCTCGCAGAGCGCGAGGTGCTGATCCAGGTGCCGGACGGCGGCCCGACCCTGCTGTTCCCCTTCGCCGTCACCCGTGACCCCGCCCTCTTCGACCGTGTGATTGACCAGATCCTCTCGATGAGCGAGCGCCAGGCCGACCCGGCGGCGTTGGCGGCTTGGCTGCGCCGCGAAGGGATTGGTGGCGATGACGACGTGCGCGCCCTGACGCAGACCTACCAGTTTCTCCGCCGGCTCCACGCCGAGGAGCGCAACCACATCTGGGGCTACGTCGCCCGCAACCTGAGCAGACCGATCTGGCTCTCCTCCGAGGACCAGCGGGTGGATGTCGTGATCGGCAATCCGCCCTGGCTGTCCTACCGCTTCATGACGGACGAGTTCCAAGAGCGCTTCCGCGCCCAGTGCGAGGAACGCGGCCTATGGGCCGGTGGCCGGCTTGCTACCCATCAGGACCTGTCGGGCCTCTTCTTCGCGCGCGCCGTCGAGCTGTATCTGAAGGCCGAGGGCCGCATTGCATTCGTGATGCCCCACGCGGCCCTCACCCGCCAGCAGTTCGCCGGCTTCCGTACTGGCAACTACCGACGGCGAGGAGGCAACAAGCGCCGCCCCGCTGACCCCATCGCGCGCGTCGCCTTCGAGCAGGTGTGGTCCCTGGATGAGCGCGTCCAGCCGCTCTTCCCCGTGCCCGCCTCGGTCGTCTTCGCTCACGACACCACGGTCCCGCACCCGATGCCCTCCGAAGTGAAGGCCTTCGCGGGCGACCTGCCTCGCCGGGATGCCTCGCGCTCTGAAGCTGAGCAATACCTGACGATGGATGAGGAATCGATCGGTCAGACAGACACCGACCATGAGGCGTCGTCCTATCACTCGCGTTTCCGAGCGGGAACGACGATCTTCCCGCAGCTGTTCTGGCTCGTCACTCCGGTCCGCGTCGGCACCCTGGGCGAAAATCCGGCGACGCCGCTCGTTGAGAGCCGCCGCAGCAACCTCGAAAAGCTACCTTGGCGGGGGCTCCCCTCGTTGCGACGAGCGGTTGAAGCGCAGTTTCTCCATCGGCTATACATGGGGTCGTCGCTCGCCCCGTATCGCCTCTTGGAGCCGCTGCCCGCGCTGATCCCATGGGACTTCGGCGAAAGCCGGGTGCTGAACGCGGACGCGGCGGCAAGGGCCGGCTTCCCCCGTGTCGCGGCCTGGCTGGGGGAGGCGGAACGGCAGTGGGCAGCGCACAGTCGCGGAAACATGACGCTCTCAGATCGGATCGACTACCACGGGGCGCTAGGCGTCCAGATGACGGGCCACCCGCTAAGGGTCATCTACGCTGCGTCCGGGACCTTGCCCGCCGCAGCCATCCTGCGCGACGCTGCTGCCGTCGTCGAGCACAAGCTCTACTGGGCCGCCGTCGCGTCCGAGGAAGAGGCACGCTACCTGGAGGCAATCCTGAATAGCGAGGCAGCGCGTGCATTGGTCGCGCACCTTCAAAGCCGGGGCCAGTGGGGCGCCCGCGACTTCGACAAGGTGATGCTGTCGCTCCCTATCCCCGACTTCGATTCCGGAAACGCTCTACACCAGCGGCTTGCGGAGGCAGCAGCGCGGGCGGAGACTGTCGCCGCGCCGACTGACATCAGCGGTGTCGGTTTCGTGCGCGCACGGCAATTGATCCGCCAGGCGCTTGTCGCGGGCGGCGTGGCAAGTGAGATAGACGAGCTCGTACGAAAGCTTCTCGAGGCTGCCGGCGGCGCGTGAACGCCGTCGCGGTCATCTGCAGCAGCGGATAGCAAGAGCGAAGCGTGTCGCCGGCAGACTGGCCAATGCCTAGGTGATGCCGCATCGCAGGCGGCATCACCCCTCCGACACGATGGAAGCATCGTGTCGGACTTCGGTGGCCCTTACGACCGCTCGTACTCGACCGGTATTCTCTTGATCGTGGCCCTCTCCCCGACATGGGGACGCGTACTGAAGCGCTACGCCCTGCCTACTTCCCAGTCAGTACACCCGACGGCCGCCGGGTGTACTGACTCAAGGGAAGCGGCCGACGAATGCCGCTGGGAACCATGTTCGGCGCGACATACGCGGAGTTGGTGCGGCTCAAACTAAGTGCCTCTACCTGGTCTCCAGGACCACCCGAGTCGACGTGGAGCTATGGTGCTACCCCCGATAGTGCGAGCACTGCAAGATTCGTTGGATCCAGCTGGAGCCCGGCGACATAGAATGATCGCTCCGCCGCACAAGCGGCCGCGTCCGACTCGGGCGTGCCATTTGCAAGCCCGATGAGGGTCGCCGTGTCGGATGCCGACACTCGTGCGTCCAATGCGATGAACATGGCCTGCGAGGCCTCCAACGGAACCGACCGCGTGGCCGGCGCGCCCCGTTGCTGCGCCTCGATCGCCTCGACATTGATCTCGAACCACTCGCTCAGCCTCGCCGTGTCTAGGCTATCGATGAGCTTCTGGGCGATCACCGGGTCGAGCTTGTGCCCAGCGACATCCGCCCGAGCGAATGCGGCGCACGTCGTTCCGTCAGCCGAGGCAACGGCGGCCGTCAGGAGCCTGAATCTCCGGACGAGTGTCGGATCATCGAGTCGCGCTTGGCCCGCAGTGACAGCGGCATCGACGCGGGCGCTCGCGTCGGCATCCGAGAGACCCTTGATGCTGTCGCCGAGGGCTGCCTCCAGGCGGCGTTCGAGCTGGCTGCGAGTGTCCGATGGGAGCCGCTCCCAAGGACCTCCAAAGAGCGATGAGGCGACCGCGCCGACGACGCTCGCTGCCAAGAGCCCGACCGCGATCTTGATGCCGAAATATCCGAGCCCTGCCGATATCCCAACCCCGACAACGGCAGCGCGTCGCCGAGGGCTTCGGCGCTCCTTCGTTGGCGGTTCGGCCGCCGACCGAACGGGCATCGGCTTCGGATCAGGCGGCTCATCTCCAGTTTGGGTTGGCTCTCGAGAACCAGCTGGCTCTTGCGGAGCGTGATCCACGGATCGTCCTCTCGCCGCGGCCCGATCGGGTGGGGCTCGTCGATTGAGCCTAGAAGCTTCAATGGTCACCGTCAATGGCTACCGCACAGCCCGCACCCGTGGTGACGAGATGTTCAGTCGCCACCCGCGGCCTGGCCGAGCGCGCTGCGGCCGTGGCGCTTCTCCGGCGGACTGCCCGTCGCGGCGGGTCATCGAGGGGAGCGACCCATGCTCCGCCGTCCGCAGGCGCCGTGCGGCAGCGCCGTTCGCGTTGCGGACCGTCCGGCCCGTCAGATACACCGTCCAGCCAGCCTCGCCCAGACCACGCGTTGGTCGGCCCGGTCACGGCGTCGACGAACGCCCGTCGGCTGATCGGCGGCACGACCGTGTCGGGCGACGGGCCATGGAGCGCCACGCCCGTCTCGCGGACGAGATACCAGCGGAGCCGCCAGAGCGAGTCTGCCGGCTGAAGATCGAGCGGCGTCGATCCGGAGACATAGACGACCGCGAGCCGGCCGGCCCAGCCAGGGTGGCACCCGACGAAGCGGCGGTGGATGGCATCGAGCGCCGGCAGGTCCTCGAGATCGCGCTCATGTCGACGGTGAGCGCGGACCCGATCAGATACAGGCCAACGAGGCGCCGGCCGAGGCTGCGACACACGTCCGACACGAGTGTTGCGAGCATCGCGTTGACGGCCGGGTGGGTCGTCGGCTCGGATCGTCCGCTTGATATGTGCCGATCATCGCCGGTTCGTGGAGCAGGTCAACGTGCCACTCGCTGCCCACGACGTTGCCATCGTGTCGGGTTCAAGGGGCGGGCAACCCGCCGGGCGGATCGCGACGCAAACAGCGCGCCCGGGTCTCGCTCCCCGTTCGCAGTGGCGCCC
>JAYVMQ010000111.1:0-7654 GCA_043758855.1 Chloroflexota bacterium | reverse complement strand
GCAGATCCCACCATCACAACGGTGGTCCGCGCCGCGTTCCAGAAAAATGGGTCATTGAAGACCGCGATGTAGTTGTCGAGACCGACCCACTTACCCGAGTCTTTGGCAATACCTAGGTCGGTGAACGAGAGCCGCAGACTGTAGAGCAGCGGAAAGATGGAGAATGCAAACAGGTAGATGAGGCTTGGTCCGATCAGGAGCAGGACGTCGCGCGTGTTGCGCGCGACCAAACGCGACGCTCTGTCCCCCTTTTCGGTCACAGGAAGACGACCTACCCTGCCGGTCACCTGAACAGTCGCCGGCGCTCTCGGGTTGCCTTGGTCTTTGGATCGATCAGGAGAGAACGCCGGCCTTGCGGAGCGAGGCTTCCCAGAGCGTCTGGACGTTGGCACAGGCCGTCTTGGCATCCTGCGCACCGATGAGCGCCTTGTTGAACTCAACGTTCATCGAAGCGTTCATCCCGAAGAAGTCGTTGAGGAAGGAGGTTTCGATGGTGTGGGCCCCGGCATTCGCCGCGCCCGAGATCGGCAGATATGGCAGCTTGACGATCAGAGTCGGATCGTTGTAGGTCGAATTCCGGCTCGGGTCGATCTGGTACTGCGCCTCTTCGTAGTTGTTGAAGGACTTGCTCGTCATCCAGGTGAGTGCCCGCCAGGCCGCGGCCTTCTTCGCGGGGTCGGCGTTCGCTGGAATCCCGACCCCCCAGCCACCGAGAATCGCCTGTGACTTCTGACCTGGAGCGGCCGGTACCGCGGTTACGCCGGTCACAGTGGCGACCTTGGAGGTGGTGGGGTTGTATACGGGCCCCGCGATCGTGGACCAGAAGACCATTTGCGCGATCTTGCCGCTCGAGAACGCGTCCACGTTCTCGGGGAAGCCGTACGACGTGACGTGGGTCGGCGCATAGGGCAGCAAGTCAATAAGCAGCTGGAGCGCGCCGACCGCTTCGGGGCTGTTGAGGTTGGGCTTGAAGTCCTTGGTCGCTGGGCTGCCGGTCATGAGGACGCCGCCCGTCGTGAGGAACGTCGTGTACCACGAGACAGTGGCCAGTGAGAAGTCATTGGCGCCGATGAAACTGCAGCCTGCCACTTGGCCCGGTTTGTTTAGTGCCTTCGCCGCCGCTTTGAAATCGTCCCACGTCTTGGCCGGCTGAAGGCCCGCCGCGTCAAACAGGTCCTTCCGGTAGAAGTAGACCACCGAGCCGCTGTGCAAACCAGGGATGCCGTAGAGATTGGTACCTTTGCCCAGCGACTTCGTCGCGGGATCGAACAGTCCGACGTTGTTGAGGTTCGCCGACGCGAAGTCCGAGAAGGCCCAATCCGGCGGCGTCTGCGCGGGATCGTCCTTGTACTTGTTCAGCTGCTCGAACGAGCCGTTCGACAGGTAGCCAGTGGTCAGGAAACCCAGATACTCGACGAGTTCGAAGGCGGACTGCGGCGCTGCGAGCACCTGTGCCGTCTTGGGGATCAGGTCGTTGAGGGCGGGCGCGCTGATCGCAAGGTCAATGCCCGTCTCCGCCTTGAGTTGGGAAATCTTGTCTCCCAGGGCCCGGTGGTCGTTCTCGCTACCAGTCATCAGGATGCTGAGTTTGGTACCGGCATACTTCATCGGGTCGAAGGCTCCGGCGGCCGACGGCCCCGTCGAGCTTGATGCGGCGGATGGGGCCGGAGTAGCGGCCGTGGCGCAGGCAGCCAGGATTGCGCTGATCGCGCCGCCAGAAAGGCCGAGGATGGTCGCCCGTCGGATAAACGCGCGCCGGCTGAGCCGGCCGGCGAGCAGACCCTGGGTCGCTGCCGAGATGGCGCCGTCGCCCCGCGGCGTGGCTTCCTGGTTCACGGCGTTCCTCCTCTTCGACGAGCCTGCAAGACCGCATGGGACGGCTCGTAGCGCAACGTACTAGACCGGACCATTGGTTGTCAACAATCCTTTGTTCCGTTCTGTGCGGCGGGCGATGCGGCGTTCCTCGTCGATGGTGACCACCTCCTCACCGTGCTGGTTCCGACCGACGATCCGGCGACGAACCAGGCCCCCGCGGCCGTCCGCCAGGGGCGCAACTGAGAGGATCGCGGACTCCGCCCGAAGCGTGTCGCCGGCAAAGACGGGGCCTGCGAGGCGAATTGAGATCCAGCCCCCGGATCGGCCGAGGGCGGCATCCGCTGGTGGCCACTCGACCGGCTGCGCCAGGCCTAGCACGACGGCCACGGTTAAGGCGCCCAGGACGACTGGCTGGCCGAAATCGGTCCTCCGGGCGTAGTCGGCATTGCCGTGCAGGTCACTCGCGTTGTTCGAGATCATCGCCAGCCAGATGTGCTCGTCCGAACCGATCGTCCGACTCCCAGGGTGCTCTATCGTGAGGCCGGGCCGGACGTCCTCGAACGACCATCCGAAGACCGCGGCCCGAACCTTCGACCTGGCCAACCGCTACAGGCCTCCGAGGATCCCATCGGGATCAAGATGAGGTTGAGAGCGGATCCACTCCAGGTCAACCAGGTGGCCGAACCCAGGTGCCTCGGGTAACGCTGCCATCCGCCCACTGACCTCGATCATCGGCTGCGGCAATGGGTCGTCCATTGGGTGGACCCCGGTGAACGGGATCCCCCACTCGATCGGCGCATCCGTATAGCCGAGTCCGGCAAGCACCTGGCTGTGGACGTGCGGAAACATGTGCGGGGCGAACGCCAGCCCCGCGGCGAGGACCTGGTCAATGACCCGTCGGCCCCGGGTGATCCCGCCCATGCAGGTGAGGTCGACCCGGACCACGTCGACGGCCTCCTGGGCGATTAGCGCCTCCGGGTAGTAGATCCCGCCCTGCTCATCACCCATCGCGATCGGTGTGGCGGTCCGCTCACGCAGCCGGCGAAGCTGCCCGGCGTCTCCCGGCGGGAAGACGTCCTCGAACCAACCCAGGCTGACGTCGGCGATCGAGTTGACGAACGCGGCTGCAACCTCGACATCGTCGTAGACCCATGCCGCGTCGAGGCCCAGCCAAGCGTCCGGGGCCGCGGCGCGCGCGGCCCGAAGTCGGGCGGCTGTCCGCTCAGGAGTGGCCGCGATCGGCGCCTTGAACCGCCGCCAGCCCGACGCGTACAACTCGGCTGTCTGGGCGCCCGTCTCCTCCGGGCCCATCGTGGCTGGCGGATAGCCGATGATTGCCGTTGCCGGCATTGGTCGATTCGCACCACCGAGCAGCCTGGCGATCGAGACGTCGGCCGCCTTCGCAGCCAGATCCCATGAAGCGAGGTCGACGATCGACAAGGCTCGGAGCCCAATTCCAGCCGCGTGCGACGCGAGACTGCGTCGCCAGGCGACCGTGAACGTCCTCTCCTGCTCTCCGACAGCTGTCCCGACGTATATGCGCGCGATCGTCTTGCGGATCTGCTCGGCGACGGCGCCGTCCCGGGTCAGCGTGTAGGCGTAGCCGCGCTGTCCGGCCGTCGAGGTCACTCGAACGAGTGCAAACTCACGATGGTTCATGATCCACTCACCGAACACGACCGGGGCGGGGAGTTGGGCCTGAATCGTCATCACCTCGACCGCAGCGATCGTGTCGGCCACGCTCATCGGTCGCCACCAGCGCTCATGGCCCAGGCTCCCTGGGCCATGAAACCGCCGTCGACGTTTAGGTACTCGCCGGTGATGAAGCTGGCCCGGTCGCCGGCGAGGAAGAGGACAGCCTCGGCGATGTCCTCAGGACGACCGATGCGTCCAAGAGGATGGACCGAGCCGTAGCGCCTCACATTGGCCTCGGGGTCCCCACCTTCCGCTCGAGCCAGATCGCGGACCAGCTCAGTATCGATGGTACCCGGGCAGATGGCCACAACACGGATGCCCTCCGCAGCGTAGTCGAGGGCCATGTTCCGCGTAAGCGAGAGGATGCCGCCCTTGCTGGCCGCGTATGCCGGCACGCCGGGCATGGACTGAAGCCCCTGGACGCTTGACATGTTGACCACGACTCCACCGCGTCCGGTGTCGCGGATCCGCGGCAGCGCATATTTGGACATCAGGAAGACCCCTTTGAGATTGACTCCGACGATCCGGTCCCAGGCCTCCTCGGGCAGGTCCTCAAGCCGGAAGTACCATTCAGTCGGCTGGATCCCCGCGTTGTTGACCAGGATGTCCAGCCGGCCCAGCTCCGCCATCGTCTCGGTGACCATCCGCTCGGCATCTGGCGCCGAGGAGACGTCTCCAACCACGGCCACGACGCGGGCGCCGGTCGCTCGGAGCTCGGCGGCCAAGGCCTCGGCTGCGGGGCCGTCGACATCCGCGATCGCTACCCCGGCCCCGGCCCCGGCGAAGGCCCGCACGATCCCGCGCCCGATGCCCAGCGCGCCGCCCGTGACGAGCACCCCCCTCCCATCGAAGTCGCCCATGTCGTTCGTCCTCGGTCAACTCTCCTGAATAAGACGTCAACGAACGTACCTGTGGAACAAACGATTGTCAATCGCGCCTGCGGACGCCATTCTGGACACGGTACGGTTGCGGAACACAATCGTTTGTTGTACGTTTCGCTGGGCCTTCCTTCTGGTAGGCGGGGCCGTCCTAGGAGGTAGTAATGCGCGTCCCGATCGAGATGCCGCAGCTCGGCTATGACATGTCCACGGGGCGGATCGGAGCATGGCTGAAGGCGGTCGGGGACAAGGTTTACCGGGGTGAGCCGATCGCCGAGATCGAGACCGAGAAGTCGACCGTCGAGATGGAAGCCCTGGCCAGCGGAATTCTCGTCGAGATCATCCACGACGCCGGCAGCGAGGTCCCCGTGGGCGACATCATCGGCCAGCTGGAGACTGAGGTATGAGTGATGGTTGGCACGCCGTCGCCGTTAGTCCGATGCGGGCGGCAATCGCCCGCCGGATGGTCCACAGCAAGCAGGTCGCGCCGCACTTCTACGTGAGTGTCGAGGTCGACATGACGGCCATCCTGGAGGCCGCGGCTCGGCACAACGCCGGACACGCCCCAGACGAGCGAGTGACCGTCACGGCCTATCTGCTCCAAGCGCTGGCCACGAATTTGGCCGGCCATCGGACATTCAATGCGGTATGGGCCGACGAGGCGCTGCACCTCGTCGACGCCATCAACATCGGCGTCGCCATCGCCCTTGACGACGGCCTCATGGCACCGGCCCTCCTGGATTGCTCGGATCGGTCTGTCGCGGACCTAGCTGTCGGCCTCCGCGACCTGACCGAACGGGCACGTTCCGGACGGCTTCGCCCAGCCGAGATCAGTGACGGTACCTTCACCCTCAGCAACCTCGGGATGTACCCGATCGCGGGCTTTACCGCGATCATCACGCCGCCCCAAGTCGCGATCCTGGCGACCGCCCGGACCGAGCCGCGACCGGTCGTGATCGATGGAGCGATCGGGATCCGACCGATGCTGACTGCTACCCTCTCAGCTGATCATCGGGCCGTGGACGGCGCTTCCGCGGCAGCCTTCCTCGCCGACCTGCGAGCCAGCCTCGAGTCCGCCACCGCGTGGAAGGATCTGGCGTGACCAGGGACCGGCGGTCGCTCGAGGACCATATCAGGGAGGCCACCCGGCGTCAGCAAGCGGGCTCCTCCGCGCTGACCGGACGTCGGGTAGCCCTCCCTCTCCGCTATTGGCGCCAGACGGCGCACTTCACGACGCCGGCTGGCAACGAAGCGATGGGCCGCAAGGCAATCGAGGGCGGGACCGCGCCGATGGCGCGGATCCTCGAGCGGATGGGATTGTCCGCTGGCGATGTAGCCGAACGGTTGGAGGCCGACCGGGACGAGGTCGAGCGACTTCTGGCCGCGCCGCGTCGGGCGCCACTGGTCATGCTCGATGGGGAAGACGCCCAGGCGCTTCGGGAAGATGTCGTGGCCCACGGACTCGCCAACGTGGCAAGCCTCGTCGCTGGTGCAGATTGGTCAGGCGGCGGCCCGGAGACGCTCCGCTTCTATCGACCACCCGGCTTTGCCCTCGGCACGACGGTGCGCGATCTGTACACCGTCATGTGGCCGATCGCCGCGGCCTCGCCACCCGGACGATTCGCCCTGGACGGGATCGTCTTCCCGAAAGTCGACCATCCCGACGAGATCGGCATGCTGTACGACATCCTGGACGAGGGCGAGGCAGCTCTCGGCCTGTCTAAGGGTACGATCAGGGTTGCCTTCCTAATCGAGTCCGGGTGGGCCGTCGCCCAGTTGGCGGAGATCGCTGTCCGCGCCGCGTCGCGTGCCTGCGCGCTGGTCTTCGGTCTGGCCGACTACTCGGCTGACCTGGGCCTGCCCGGGATCTCGACCGACCACGCCTTGGCAAGCTGGGCGCGGGCGGAGATCGTGGCCGTCGCCGGTGCCCTGGGAGTGCCGGCAATCGACGGAATGACTCTCGACTACCCAGTAAGCGACCCGGCGCTCAATGCCGCCGCCAACCGCGAGCGGTTTCTTGCCCGGATGCGCCTTGTCTATGACGATGCAATTCAGGCCCGCGATCTCGGTATGACCGGCAAGTGGGTCGGCCACCCGGCCCAGCTGTTCGCCGTACTGCTGGCGTTCGATGCCGCATTCGCACCGGCGACCCTCGAAGTCGAGGCGGCCAAACTTGCCACGTATCAAGCAGCGGTCGACGAGGGGCGCGGCGCAACGATCATCGAAGGCACCATGTCTGATCGGGCCACTGATCGCCACGCCCGGGTTCTTCTGCGCCGGGCCACAGCCCATGGCCGGTTCGCACCCGGCCGCGCCCTCGAGCTCGGTCTGATTGACGGCAATGAGCTGACCGAACTCATCGAAGCATCGGTGCTCGAGGGCAAGTCTGCATCATGAAAATGGGCTGGGAGGGACGCTTCCTCGAGGACTTCACCGTCGGCGACCTCTATCGTCACGCCAACGGGCGGACGATCAGCGAGACCGACAATACCTGGTTCACCCTGCTAACTAGCAATACGCACCAGATCCACGTCAACGCCGATTACGCGGCACGAACCGAGTTCGGCCGCCCTCTCGTCGTTAGCACCTTGACACTGGCTATCGTCACTGGACTGAGCGTGTCTGATGTAAGTCAGAATGCCGTCGCAAATCTGGGTTGGGACAACGTCAGGTTGACGTCGCCGGTCTTCGCGGGCGATACCCTTTATGCCTCGAGCGAGGTACTCGAAGTGCGGCCTTCCCGCTCCCGGCCCGGCCAGGGCATCGTCCGGGTCGGGACACGAGGCTTCAACCAGCGCAACGAGACCGTGATCGAATTCGAGCGGTCGGTCCTCATCTACGAGCGCGCGGCTCGACCAGAGCGACGGCTCGAGGTCGAGCAAGAACTCCGTTCGGTGGACCCGCCAACGCCTCCCGACCCGTGGGCGGGTTGAACCGGAGCCGTCGAGTCGCAGACCGTGAGGACGACGGTGATGACCACGGCTACGACTTCGAGCTGTTGGAGCGGCGGCTCTTGGTAGCGTTGACGGCGCCTACGTGGTGCGGCGCATCCAGAAAAGTACCTGACTGATTGGGCTTGTGGGCTTGCCCGAGCCCAGAACCGGCCCGGGGCTGGCGTTGACCATTCCGTAGCCGAGTGGGACACGCAACGTCGTGGCTGCCGGCGGTTTCCTCGCGCGTGCCTTGGCGGCCGACCCGGTCATCGGCTCCTATCTCGAGAGCCGGCTCCGGCGTCCGATCGCGTATCCGACGTTTTTCCGGTCGAT
>JAYVMQ010000110.1:0-3991 GCA_043758855.1 Chloroflexota bacterium | reverse complement strand
CCACAACGTTTACGACGCCGGTGTACAAATCGGTGTGACGACGGCTGGCGCGCCTTGGCGTCAGCGGGTCCGGCCGCGGTCGGAGTCGGCGAGGATCCGGGCCATGTCCCGCGCTGCATCGCGGTCGGCGATGTCGTGGCGGCGATCGTGGAGCTGCTTGCCGCGGCCCAGGCCGATCTCAAGTTTAGCGATGCCCCGGCCGGTGATGTACATCTTGAGCGGGACGAGGGTCTGTCCCTTGGCCTTGGTCTTGGTGAGCAGGGACAAGATCTGGTTGTGGTGGAGTAGCAGCTTGCGCGGCCGCTTGGGCTCGTGGTTGTAGCGATTCCCAGTATCCCAGGGGGAAATGTTGGCGCCCACAAGCCAGGCCTCGCCGTTGTCGATGCGGGCGTAGGCCCCGGCCAGGGTGACCTTGTGCGCCCGAACCGACTTGATCTCGGTTCCGGTCAGGACGATGCCGGCCTCGAACGAATCGTCGATCGAGTAGTCGTGGCGGGCTTTTCGGTTGAGGGCGATAGTTTGTTCGCCCACGGCGGGGCTCCTCGGTTTGGCTGCGGTGGCAAGGCGCACGAATGCCGGCCCCGAAGGACCGGCATTCGGCTTGCGTTAATCACCACCCGCGGATAGCCGGTCTCTAGAGCCCGGATCCTCGCGAGGTGGTGCAGGGCATCGGCAAATCCGACACTGCACATCACCTCCTTTCGTTCCCCGGCATCGTACGGGTCCGAGCGAATTGGCGCAAGCGCTGGCTCAGCGGCCGCTCGGTACGGGACTGGCGGCCGGCAACACGCCCGGTGCAGGACCAAAGCTCGGCCTCGGGCTGGACGAGGCGCCGCTCTCCGGCGGGAAGCCGAGTTGCTGGAGTCCCGCATCCAGGACCGGGTCCACACCGGCTCGTGCGCCGTCGGGACTCACCGGCACGTCGGGCTGGAGGCCCTTGCCCTGGATCCAAACCTTGTCAGGTGTGAGCCAGCGCGCCACGGTCAGGTGGATGCCGCCGAAGTTGTTAGAGAGCGGCAGCCACTCCTGAACGATGCCCTTGCCGTAGGTCTTGGTGCCGACCAGCTTGGCCGTACCGCGTGCCTGAAGCGCGCCCGCCAAGATCTCGGCCGAGGAGGCGGTGTTGCCGTCCACCAGGACGACCAGATGGACGGAGCCATTGGTGGCTCGGCCCCCGGACGTCGCCGTCACTTCCGAGGTCGTGCCGGAAGAGTCCTGCTGGTAGGCGATCGTCCCGGACGGGATGAACTCGCTGCCCATCTTGACCGCATCGGCGACGTAACCGCCAAGGTTCCCGCGCAGATCCAGGATGACGTTGCGCTGGCCGGCGTCGAGAGCCTTCTGGAGAGCGAGGTCGAACTGCGAACTGGCAGGAACGTTCATGCCGGATACGGCGATGTAGGCCACGGAACCGTTCGCCAGCGTCCTGGTTGTGACCTCCGGTCGGCTGTAAATCTTGCGGGTGATCGCCAGCTGGAGCTGCTGGCCGTGTCGATCCAGGCCCAACGTGACCGTCGTGTCTTTGGGCCCTTTGATGAGAGCTGTGGCGTCATCGATCGTCTTGCCATCCAACGACGTCCCGTTGACAGAAACGATCACATCGCCCGCGACGACGCCTGCGGCTTCGGCAGGCGAGCCCGGAATCGGGTGGTCGACGGCAAGCTCACAACCGTTACCGATTTTAGAGCAGGCGGTCGTAGAGGCAGGGTCCACCGGCTGGAGCTTGACCTGGACGCCGATGCCCTCCGCCTGACCGCCGACGCTGAGAAGCGAGTTCTGGAAGTCGGCCGGGGCCTGGTAGTAGGAGTACGGGTCGTTGAGGCTCTGCATCATGCCTTTGATGGCGGCCTGGGTCAGCTTGTCCTGGTCTGGCGCGGGCGATCCGGCGAACTTTCTCGTGATCAACGAGTAGACGTCCCAGAAGGGGCCGAAGCGCGTCTCTTCGCTGGCCGGCGTACCGGGCGTAGCGGCCACGTGCGAGCCCAGTGAGAAGCCGCCCACGAAGAGGGCGCTACCGGCCAGGATGGTCACAAGGATCAGGCTGACGCGCGAGGATGCGACGCTGCGGTGGCCGCGTGGGGCCATTGGCGAGGTCTCTGCCGAGTCGGACGCATCCCCGATCGTTTCGGAGGGAAGTTCCAGGGACTGGGTCGGCGGCGCGGGCTCGTGAGGATTATGGCGGAACGTCTCAGGCGACATTGATGAAAACCTCAGGCAACAGGAGCCTCACGGATCGGTCGTCCGATCAGCGATGGAGATAGCTTCGGACGGACAAATACGAGCCCATGACGCCGATGCCGACGCCCGATCCCAGGACGATGAGGGCGATGTTTTGCCCGACGGCCAGGCCGCCTTCGACGGGTAATACCGTGAAGTAGGGGGACACGAGGGCAGTGATCGGGAAGAGCAGGCCGATCGTGATTATCGCGCCAAGCAGGCCGACGATCGCGCCTTCGAAGATGAATGGCCAGCGAATGAAGGCATCGGAGGCGCCCACCAGCCGCATGATCTCGATCTCGTCGGCTCGGGAAACGACGGCCAGCCGAATCGTGTTGACGATGATGAAGAGCACGATCAGACCGACAACGAGGAGGACCACCACGCCGCCCGCACGGAGAACGTTGATGACCGTGACCATCTGATCGACCGTCTGTTTGATGTTGAGGACGCGCTCAACATCGGGGTTGGTCTTGAGGTAGGCGGCAACGTCAACGTAGTCCTTGGGGTCTCGCAGATTGATGCGCAACGAGGCGGGCATCGGGTTGTTTGGCAACGATTTGATGACATCGACCTGGTCGGGATGGCGGGTCGCGAAGTCGTTGTACGCCTGGTCCTTTGAGACATAGCCGACCTGGGTAACCTGGGGCATGTTTCGAAGTGAAGTCTGCAGGGCGGAGATTTCCGACTGGGGGGCGGAGTCCCGCATGTACGCCACGACCTGGACCTCGTCCTCAACCGACTTGAGGGTGGCGTTGAGGCCCGTGAGCAGGATCATCAGACCCGACAGGAGGACGAGCATCAACACCATCGTGGCCGTGGCCGCGACACTCATCAGGCCGTTGCGGCGGAAACCCTGCCAGGCCCGACGGAAGCTGAAGGCGATGAAGGCGATCATCTAGCCCTCTCGCTCGTAGGCGGCGGCGACCTGGTCGCGAACGATGCGCCCGTCCTCGAGAGCGACGACGCGCTTGCGCACGGCCGTCACGACCTCGGCGTTGTGAGTGGCCATGAGAACCGTGACGCCCATCTCGTTGATTCGGAGCAGGAGCTGGATGATTTCCCAGCTGATGAGCGGGTCGAGGTTGCCGGTAGGTTCGTCGGCGATGAAGAGGCGGGGGTTGTGGACCAGAGCCCTGGCGATGGCGGTGCGCTGCTGTTCGCCGCCGGAGAGCTGGCTTGGCAGCTGGTCAGCCTGGCCGGTGAGTCCCACGACCCGTAGCGCCCGATCGACGGCCGGAGCGATCTCGCGGCGGGGCGTGCCGATGACTTCCAGAGCGAAGGCCACGTTATCGCGCACGGACTTGCTGGGCAGAAGCTTGAAGTCCTGGAAGACGATGCCGATCTTGCGACGGATCTTGGGCACGTCGCGCCGTTTGAGCTTGCCAAGGTCGCGACCGTCGAGGAGCACGGAGCCTCTGGTGGCTAGCTCGTCTCGGATCACGAGCTTGATGACTGTGGACTTGCCCGCGCCGGACGGCCCTACGAGGAAGACAAAGTCGCCCTCGGGGATGATCAGGTCCACGCCCCGGAGAGCCACTCGGCCGTTGGGGTAGGACTTGGTCACGCCCTGCATCGCCAGGACCACGCGATTCGTAACGCGTTCCTCAGGGCGAGCGGCTGGTTTCGTCGTGCCGACAGCGGGCGAATTGATGGCGCGCGGCACGGGTTGGGCCTGTCGAGCCGACTGGGCCGGCTTTTCGGCCGTATCCATTGCTCCGAGCGGCTTCGGGTCGGGCGCAGTCTCCGCGGCCGGGTCGGAATCGCGGATCTG
>JAYVMQ010000109.1:0-2350 GCA_043758855.1 Chloroflexota bacterium | reverse complement strand
GACGACGTCGCTGTGAAAGACTCGCTCTATACGGCCGGCCGACGCGGCGTCGGCGGCACGGTATTGGCCGAGAAGATCGTCGGGGCTTGCGCTGAAGCGGGTGCCGATCTGGACAAGGTCGCGGCCATGTGTCAGAAGGTCCAGGACAACGTTCGGTCTATGGGTATGGCCCTGACGAGTTGCACCGTACCCGCGGCCGGCAAGCCTACGTTCGACATCGGCGAAGACGAGATGGAGATCGGGGTCGGCATCCACGGCGAGCCGGGCCGCACCAGGACGAAGCTCGCCAGCGCCGACGACATCGCCGAGATGCTGATGATCCCGATCCTCGAGGACCTGCCATTCCGTTCGGGTGACCGCGTTCTCGCCTTCGTCAACGGCATGGGCGGGACGCCGTTGATCGAGCTCTACATCGTCTACAACGCCGTCAACCGCATTCTCAAGGGCCGTGGAATCACCATTGCCCGGAATTTGGTCGGCAGTTACATCACGTCGCTGGAAATGGCGGGTTGTTCGATCAGCCTGCTGCGGCTCGATGACGAGATGGTTCGTTTCTGGGACGCTCCGGTTCACACGCCGGGCCTCCGGTGGGGCGTCTGACTATCACCGTGACGGAAGCCTAGACGCAGATTGCACTAGAGGACGCATGGCGATGGACGAAACGGGCCGATTGTCCTACGACGACGTGCGCGACTGGCTCCGGCGCTTTGCCGGCGAAATCGCCGTCAACAAAGAGTTCCTGACCGAACTGGACTCGGCAATCGGCGACGCCGATCACGGCATCAATATGGATCGCGGTTTCAAAGCCGTGATCCCGAAGCTCGACGCTCTACCCGGCGATGACATTGGTCTGGCCTTCAAGACGGTTGGCTCGACCCTGATATCGACGGTCGGTGGAGCGAGCGGACCCTTGTACGGCACTCTCTTCCTTCAATTCGGTATCGCCACGTCGGGGCTTGGCTCGATCAGATTGAGTAACTGGTTGGCCGGGCTGGATGCCGCAATAGCCGGAATTCAACGGCTGGGCAAGGCGGAACCCGGCGACAAGACGATGCTGGACACGCTGATGCCCGCACGCGATGCGCTGAGGCAGGCTCTCTCGGATGGAATGAATCCGGCGAATGCTCTTCTCAGTTCGGCTTCGGCTGCCGAGGCCGGCATGCGGGCCACGATCCCTCTCGTCGCCCGAAAGGGTCGGGCGAGCTACCTCGGAGAGCGCAGCGCGGGTCATCAAGACCCGGGCGCCACAACCTCTTACATGCTCATCAAGGCCGCGGCCGACCAATGGGCGACCTCTGTCCCTGAGAGCAACTCCCGCTCAACTGAAAGGGGCGACTGAATTGGCTCAGTACGTAGGAGCCCTCGATCAGGGCACCACCAGCACTCGCTTCATGATCTTCGACCACTCCGGTGGCGTTGTGGCTATCGATCAGAAGGAACACGAGCAGATCTTCCCCAAGCCGGGCTGGGTCGAGCACGACCCGCTCGAGATCTGGACGAGATGCGTCGAGGTCATCCGCGGCGCGTTGGCCAAGGCCGGCATCAAGGCCGGCGACCTGGCTGCCGTCGGAATCACCAACCAGCGTGAGACGGCCGTTGTCTGGGACCGGAAGACAGGCAAGCCGGTCTACAACGCAATCGTCTGGCAGGACACGAGGACCGACACGCTCATCAATGGCTGGGCCAAGGACGGCGGCCAGGATCGCTTCCGGGCCAAGGTCGGACTGCCTCTGGCAACGTACTTTTCGGGCCCGAAGGTCAAGTGGATCCTCGACAACGTCCCGGGTGCGCAGGCGAAGGCTGATGCCGGCGATCTGATGTTCGGCAACATCGATACCTGGTGCATCTGGAATCTCACCGGCGGAGTCAGCGGCGGCGTTCACGTCACCGACGTGACCAATGCTAGCCGGACGATGCTGATGAACCTGGAAACGCTGGACTGGGACGCGGACATGCTCAAGGTTATGGGCATTCCACGGTCCATGCTCCCGTCGATCAAGGCCTCCAGCGCCGTTTACGGCAAGGGCGTCGGCGACTTGGCCGGCATCCCG
This sequence comes from Chloroflexota bacterium, assembly GCA_043758855.1. Classification (GTDB taxonomy): domain Bacteria; phylum Chloroflexota; class Limnocylindria; order Limnocylindrales; family CSP1-4; genus Fen-1039. The sequence goes on along the minus strand of JAYVMQ010000109.1, from coordinate 299 downwards.
GTGGCGGGCGATCTTGGCGACCAGCAGGCAGCTCTATTCGGTCAGACGTGCTTCTCGGCCGGCGAGGCCAAGAACACTTACGGCACCGGCTGCTTCATGCTCCTCAACACCGGCACCAAGCCCATACAGTCCAAGAGCGGCCTCCTGACCACGCTCGGCTACAAGATCGGCGACCAGCCCGCGGTCTACGCCCTCGAGGGCTCGATCGCGATCACCGGCGCGCTCGTCCAGTGGCTGCGCGACAACTTGGGCATGATCAAGACCTCAGGCGAGATCGAGGACCTGGCCAAGACCGTCGA
>JAYVMQ010000108.1:0-3095 GCA_043758855.1 Chloroflexota bacterium | reverse complement strand
GCTCCACGGCCGGCATGCCGGAGTGGGAACGCTGGCTGGCGTTCTGCGGCCGCATCGACGGCTTCCCCCGCCACCTCTCGATCCACTCCGGCGGCATGCTCGTGACCGCGGCGCCGCTGATCGACATCGCGCCCCTGGAGCGGGCCACCATGCCCGGCCGCGTCGTGGTCCAGTTCGACAAGCGCGACATCGAGACGCTCAAGCTGATCAAGCTCGACCTGCTCGGCCTCGGGATGCTGGCGGCAATCGACGAAACCCTCCAGCTTATCGAAGCCGACTGTGCCGCCTGCGTCGACCTCGATCGGCTGCCCGAGGACGTGCCCGAGGTCTTCGCCATGCTCCAGGCCGCCGACACCGTGGGCGTCTTCCAGGTCGAGAGCCGGGCCCAGATGCAGACGCTGCCGAAGTCGAAGCCGGCCAACCTGGACGATCTGGTCGTGGAAGTGGCGATCATTCGGCCGGGCCCGATCCAGGGCAACGCCGTACATCCATACCTGCGCCGACGCCAGGGTCTCGAGCCGGTCGCGTACCTTCACCCCAGCCTGCAGCCGGTCCTCGAGGAGACCCTGGGCGTGATCCTGTACCAGGAGCAGGTCATGCAGATCGCCATCACGGTCGCGGGATTCAGCGCGGGCGAGTCGGATGGGTTTCGGCGGGCAATGGGGACGTGGCGCTCCAGCGCCGAAATGGAGAAGCTGCACGCCCACTTCGTCGACGGCTGCCGCACCACCAACGGCCTTACCGACGAGCAGGCCGAGGAGCTGTTCCGCCAGCTCGCCGCCTTTGCCTCGTTCGGCTTTGCCAAGAGCCACGCTGCCGCGTTTGCCCGAACCGCCTACGAGTCGGCCTTCCTCAAGCTCTTCTACCCAGCCCATTTCACAGTGGGTCTGATCAACGCCCAGCCGATGGGCTTCTACCCGGTGGAGGTGCTGATCAACGACGCCAAGCGCCACGGTGTGGCGGTCCTGCCGGTGGACGTCAACGCCTCGAGCTACAAGACGACGACGGAGTGGGTGGGGCCGGACAAGCAGGCGGCCGTGCGCTCGTCGGGCTGCGTCGTGCCGACCGTGGCGGTGCGCGAGCGATGGGCCGCCGATTCGGCGATGGGCCACGGGATCCGACTGGGGCTGCGTCTGGTGAAGGGGATCGGCGCCGAGCATGCCGCGCGTCTCGACACCGAGCTGGCCCGCGGACCGTACGCAACCCTGGCGGACGTGGTGGCCCGGACGGAGCTGCCGGAGGAAGTGATTGAGCGGCTGATCCGAGCGGGGGCGCTCGATTCGCTGGGCAGGCCGCGGCGCGAGATGCTGTGGCAGCTGCGCGAGGTGATGGGCGCCGCCAGGGGGCACGGGGTCGCGGGCGGGAGCCAGCGGCCTTTGGATCTGCGCCTGCCGCCGACTCCTGCCCCCGAACTCCCAGCCCTGACCGAGGGCGAACGGCTCAGCGACTCATATGCGGTCCTATCGCTCGATGCTCGCCGTCAGGTGGTCTCGCTCTTCCGGCCGGCCCTGGATCGCCTCGGCGCCGTGACGAACGCTTCGCTGGCCGATCGGGGGCCTGGCCCCGTGAAGCTCGGCGGGCTGGTCGTGGCCCGACAGCACCCCATGACGGCGAAGGGCACGGTCTTCCTGGCCCTCGAGGACGAGACGGGCATGGTCAACGTCACTCTCTGGCCGGATGTGTGGGCGCGGCTCCGAGGCGTCGTCCGGCGCCACGCCCTGCTCTACGTGGACGGCGTGCTACAGCGCGAGGCGAACGTCGTGAACGTGGTGGCGCGAGAGGTCAGGCCACTTCCCGAGGTGGCGGAATCGGTCGGGAGCGACGGACCGGGAGGTCCGTCGCTTTGGCGACCGGCTGAAGACCGGTCGCTGCGGCCGGGAGGCTCGTCGCCTCTCGGCGGTCTAAGGGCACTCGGCTATAGCGGCATGCGCCGCGGCTGACGCGAGCTTAGCCTCGGCCGCGCTAGCCTCGCGTGGCTGGACGGCGCCGCTGCGCGGGCCGCTGGCCTCCAGATTTGGCCGCTGGCCGTTTCCGCGGTCCCGAGGTCAACGACAGGAAGCGTTTGTACCACCCGGCTAGGGCGGCCATCATCAATCCGAAGGCCAGCGACGTCGACAGCAACTGGACCGTAATCGAAAGCAAGTCTGTGGTGGGGAACTTGCCAGCGTAGCCCGGCACGGTGATGGTGGTCAGCGCGAACACCACGACCAGCGTCATCGTCGAAATGAACCCGGCGAACACGCCCGCGAGCCAGGTCGATCTCGGCGCGAGGAAGCCGGCGATCATCGGCGGCACCAGCGGGACCGGGTAGAAGAGGAATTGGAAGACAGTTGTCAGAACCGGATCAGGGTTGCTGGCGCCGCTGGAAATCCGAAAGACGCTGAATGCGCCGCCGGCAGCGCAGACGGCGAGAACCGGCCAGACCGCTTTCGAGTGGAAGACGAGCGATCGGACGTTGCGGATGTCATCGACGTAGTGGGGTGTCCGATAGGCGGCCTTGGCTGCGGCGAAAATGCCCAGGCGACCGCCCGGCGCGACAACTGCCTGGGGCTTCTGCTCGCGACTGCGTGCCGGCCCGGGGCTGACCACGTCAGCCGCGCCACCCGCATCGTCGGCTTCGGCGACCGCCGTATCCTGTTTTTCCTGCAGGTAGGCGCGGTACTGGCGGCGCGCCTCAGCTCGATCGGTCCTCTTGGCGCGAGCCACGTTGTCTCCTCAGATATGTCTGCATGAGCGCGCGGAGTCGAACCGCGCCGTATCCCCGTGGCCGGAATGGTAGTCGATGGCGACCTCGAACACAGGACCGCCGCTAAGCCGCAGATAAGTAGCTGATAAGCCGCCGATAAGCGGGGCGTAAGCAGGTGGGCGTACAACTGCGCTGCTTGCTCCCGCCGGAGAGGCCGCCTGAGGTGCCCAATGCCTGCTCCGCGACGGGTCTATGCCGTTCTGTCGCTCGTTCTCGTCATATCCGCCTCGGTCGCCGCCGCCCTCTCTCCTGGACTGGCCGCCGCCGCGGCGTGGCCGGCGTCTACTGGATTGCTGCTGGCGGAAGTCGTTACCGGTGGATCGTCCGCCTCCACGTACTCGTCGGAGGC
>JAYVMQ010000107.1:0-7003 GCA_043758855.1 Chloroflexota bacterium | reverse complement strand
AGCGAGACCGCCCCAAGGTTGTGGCCAGCCGCGACGGTACAGCCATCCAAACGCAAACCGCCACGGTCGAACCAGGGCCACGTTGGCGCCAATGACCATCGCCGCAGCCATGAGCAAGCCGAGGGCGCTTTGGGCCTCGCGTGCGACGACTGCCATCTCCCTCCAGCTCATAGCCCCGATGATTGCCAGATTCTCCAGCATTTCCTTGCGGCGAACATCTGGCCCACTCGTCTCTTGCGCCCTGCCCCAGACAGCGGCTCCTCTCTGTGCGATCACACCTACCGGTTCGCATGTGGTCAGGGAGTAACCGTCGATGAAGACGTCGCAACGGGCCGACCACCCGCGGTCCCAGGTTTCCGCATAGACGACCACCTCATGGCTATCGACCAGGCACGGGGCCGAGCTCACTGATGGGCACCTGACTGACGGCTTGGGCACGGTGACAAGGATCTGGCCATCGACGGACGCCTCGATCCACTCGCCGGCCGGGTCGCTCTCCAAGACAAGTTTCTGCACTCCGGCCGGTCGCGGTATCGGCCAGACTCCGAACCTGGGCACGCGACCACCTGCGAGAGGCCATAACTGGTAAGTCGGTTGTGGCAGCTGGTCAGCCATCCCTCTCCCCGATACTCGCGGTATGCGATCCGCTTCGCATTGCCTGGGCTAGCATCTGCGAATGAGATTCGAACTAGTTCGCGAGAGGGTCGAGGCGCTGCCGCGAGAATTGCCGGCGGCGCCGGTGATCCTGACCCCGATCCGGCTCGACTCGCCCGAGGACTGGGGCCCATTAGCCGCCCTGGGAGAAGCCAATCGACCCGCCGGGTCCGGGCGCGGCCGGCCATCTGCGGTTCTCGTGCTGCTCTTCCCCGACGCCGAGGGCCAGGCTCGCGTTCTTCTGACGGCCCGTGTTTCGCATCTGAGTACGCACGCCGGCGAGATCAGCTTTCCCGGAGGATCCGCGGACCCGGGCGACATCGATCCGATCGCGACAGCCCTGCGAGAGGCGGTCGAAGAGGTCGGCCTCGATCCGGAGGCTTGCGGTCTGCGCGTGACCGGTGGCCTCGAGGTCTTCGCCCTCACTGTTTCGGGCTACCGGATCACGCCCGTGGTCGCACTCGCGGATCGGCGCCCGGATTGCAGGCCGGCGCCCGACGAGGTGGCGCGCATCATCGAGGCACCGGTCGAGGCCTTCCTGCCCGATGCACCGGTGGAGCTGGAAGAGCGCACGATCCGCCAGCGGCTGATCCGATACGGCGTCTACCCCGTGGAGGGTGAGCGAGTCTGGGGCGCGACGGCCCGAATGCTCGGCCAGTTGGGGGCGCTGCTGGCGGCCGAATACGCACCCACTGGGTCGCCCGAACCGGCCGACGCAGACTCGGACGATCTGACGGTCCGGACGGCCGGCACGTCCGACGCGACGGCAATCACCGAATTCCTCGAGGCCATGGCGCCGGATCTGGCCCATGCATTGCCGGCCGCATCCGAGCTGATCCTGGCCGAAGCCTCGGGCCGTGTCGTTGGCCTCGCCAGCTGGGCGCCGTGGGATCGGCCGCGGGCGACCGACGATCCACGCGGCTTCGACGGTCTGACTCTACCCGACGACGACCGCCCGGCCGAGCTGACGCTCCTGGCCGTGGCCCCGAACCTCCGCAGCCGTGGCATCGGCCGTGGCCTGGCGACCGCCGTGGCCAACGCCGCCGGGGCCGCGGGCAATACGCGCCTCCTCTCCTGGACGCTCGCCGACGCCGCGATTCATCCGTCGTCGATGGCCGCCAGAGCCTTCTTCCGCTCCAATGGCTTCACCGATCTGGCAGTCGATCGCCGTATCCAGGCGCGCGGAGAGGATCGCCTGGTGCTATCTCGGCCGCTGGAGTCCAGGGCCGCCGCGGACTAGCTGCTGGCGCACTGCCGGCGTCGTCTACCAGGGCTCGCTTTCGCTCGATCGGTGGCCGGCAGGATCGATGGGGGGCTTGGGCGCGAGCGCGCCATCGGCGGGCACCGGAACCACGGATGACTCGATCGCATCGCCCTCAAGCAGGAGCACCTCGGGCGCTATTGAGCCCGCCGCCAACGGCGAGGCGAACTCCACGACGATGGCCCGCATCGGCGTCAGCTCCGTCCACGCGGCGTGGACGACATCGGGGGGAAAGACGACCGCCTCTCCGGCCGAGACTCGGGCAGTCTCGTCGCCGACGCGCACGAAGCCGCCGCCCTCAACGACCACGAAGTAGGTCAGGTTGGGGTTGGTGTGCGGCGGAATGACCGCGTGGGGCCGGAGGGCCATCTCGGCGATCACGCCGCGGGCATCAACGTGGATCTGTTGCCCTTCCACGCCGCGAGTTCCTGGGGGACCGTCCGGTCGTCGATGACCCACACCGAAGCGGCGGATCTCCATAGGATTCGGGCGCGCCTACAAGCGCACGGCTAGCGGCGGCGGCGCTTGGGCTTTGCCGTCGCCGGCCGGGACCGGATCGTCGTCTCGGTATGCGACGTCTTCGTCCGCTGGAAGTAGCGCTGACGAGCCAGGCGCTCCTCGTAGACCCGGATCAACGGCGGGAAATGAATGAAGCGGATCCAGATGTAGAGGAGGGCGCCACCGACCATCGTCGGCAGCACGAAGATGAAGTCGAAATTGAAGACCGCGAACATCAGCAGCAACGAGAAGACCCCAACCGAGGTCCACATCAGCCACTCATTGAGGTCCAGGAAGACCGAATAGGCATGCAGCCGGCGCCCCTGGAAGTTGTAGAAGATGACGGCCAGTACGAGCAGCCCCAAGGCGAGCTGCCAGGTCACTTCGTACATGGCCGGGAAGTTGCCCTTATTGAAGCTGGACAGCAGCAGGTTGATCTGGTTCCACGGGCCGTTCACGCGGACCCTCCGAGTGTTGAGTTTTGACGGTCAGTTGACCTGGATAGGCGCTTATTGGCAACGGTGGCCGAGCTTCGGCGCGAAGACCGGTAGACGGCCGTGTGTGCGGAGTATGCCATGCCCGAGCGCTATACTCGGATCAATCCGGCAACCCAGAAGATACGGTGCCTGACGCGAAGCCGCTTATGGGCCGAGCTTCGGCGTAGCGGAGCTGCAGACGGCGAGTCCGGACCTCAGGCATTAGGAGGTTGGCCTGGTGCGAGCCTTGCTCTCGGTGGCAAGCCGCGACGGCATCGGCCCATTCGCCCGCGACTTGCTCGCCCTCGGCGTCGAGGTGTACGCGACCGAAGGCACGCGCGAGGCCCTCGCCTACGACGGAGTCGAAGTCCGGCCCGTTTCCGAACTGACCGGCTCCGAAGCGATCGCCGGCGGGCAGGTCAAGACTCTCCACCCCGCGATCTACGCTGGCATCCTCGCCCGACGCGACCGGCCCGATCAGCTGGCCGAGCTGGAGGCCCAGAAGATCGGCCTGATCGATATCGTCGCCGTCAACGTAAATCAGTTCGCCCCGCAAGTCGGGGCCCGGCTGGTGCCTATCGACGAGGCCATCGAGATGATCGACGTCGGCGGCGCGGCGCTCCTCGCAGCGGCTGCCCGCAGCTACGCCGCGGTTGCGGCCGTGGCCAACCCGGCCCGATACCTGCAGGTCATCGCCGATCTGCGCCAGCGCGGCTCCGTCTCCGCCGTTCTTCGTCAACGGCTCGCAGCCGAGGCCTACGGAATCGTGGCCGCCTACCACGCCGAGATCGCGGCCTATCTGTCGAACGTGGCCGGCGACATGTTCCCGACGCGGCTGGCCATGGTCCTCGAGAAGGTCGACGACCTTAGATACGGCGAGAACCCCGCCCAGCGGGCCGCGTTTTATCGCGAGACCACCCATCGGGCCGGCACGCTGGCCGATGCTCGGCTGATCCAAGGATCGCGGCCTTCCTTCAACGACCTGTTGGACCTGGACGCGGCCTATGCGATCGCCATGGACTTCACCGTTCCGACTGTCACGATAGTCAAGCACACCGACCCTGTCGGCCTGGCGTCGGCCAATGAGCTGGTGGAGGCCTGCCGCAAGGCCCTCGAGACGGATTCGGCGACATGCTTCGGCGGCATCGTGGGCGTCAACCGCGACCTCGACGGCGCGACCGCTCGAGAGATCGCCGCCAACTCGTATGAGGCGGTCGTAGCGCCATCGTTCAGCCAAGCTGCCATCGGCATCCTGGCCCAGAAGCCACAGATCGCCCTGCTGGCCGTGCCACCAAACCCCATCGAGGGGCCGCGCGATTACGGCATCGCCAACTTGGAGTTCAAGCGCATCGCCGGCGGTTTGCTGGTCGAGACGAAGGATGAGCTGGGGCTCGACAAGACTCAGTTGCTGGTGGTGACGAAGCGTCGGCCCACGCTTGAGGAGTTGACTGACCTGCTCTTCGCCTGGCGAGCGGTGCGTCACGTTCGGTCCAACTCGATCGTGCTGGCCCGCGACGCTGCGACGGTCGGAATCGGCGCGGCCCAGGCGAGCCGCCAGACGGCAGTGGAGATCGCCCTTCACCGTGCGGGCGACAGAGCCAGGCTGGCGGTAATGGCCAGCGACGCCTACTTCCCCTTCCCGGACGGAATCCAGATTGCGGCCCAGGCCGGGGTTTCGGCGATCATCCAGCCGGGCGGTTCGACACGCGATGAGATGGCCATCGAGGTCGCCGATCGCCACCATCTGGCCATGGTCTTCACGGGCCGGCGCCACTTCCGCCACTAAGGTCGCCCGGGTCGGTGATCCGGCGAGCCTCCGGACGCGAATATACGGGTGACAGCCGATCGGACGTGAGGGTCGATCGGTCGGTCGGAGGAAAGGGAGCCCGGTACTCCGGGCCGAGGAGCGTGGCGGGCGACAGGTCGGCAGCCCACAGAGCCGACGGGGGGTCTGTCGCCACGCCGCGTTTTTACTTGAGGGAGCAGTGAGCCGGGGCGACGCACTTCAAATGGCGTTAGGGTCGTCCAAATCCTGATCCTGACCGCCTTCGGACTTCCGTATGGGCCCCGGGACGGCCGGCCGGCCAGCAGTGAAACGATCGTCCGGCCCAGGGATCGACCGAACGGGCCATTCCGGGGCGGCCGATCGAGTTTCGATCCGGCTGCCGGCCGAAGTTGCCGAATTCACGCCACGACTACATTTGGCAAGCAGCAGTCGACGAATCGCGCCCGACCGCGTTGTTCCGCGGCCGCGGGACCCTCACACATGCGCGAACAAGACGCCCGAGTCCGGGTTTGCATCTCACCCGGGCCCCGGCGGGACGGTGCCGCCTGGATTCCTTTTCCAGCCGCCCATCAAGTGTGAGTTAGGAAACTACCGGCACCTCAATCCAGCGGCCACGGTCGACATCCCATCTGGCGATCGGGCGGACGGCCGATGCACCCTCGATCGACTCCTGTCGGGCGCGAGCCACGGCGACCGACTCGGGCCAGCCGGGCGGAATCAGGTCCGGGGCGAGATCCGAGAGCGGCGCCAGAACGAAGAGGCGACGGCGAGCCTCCGGATGCGGAACCTCGAGCAGGCGCATGGCCTTGGCCGGGTCCGGAGAGTGGCCATCTGCGGGCCGCTCCACGGCCATCTGCTCGTCGCCAAATATGAGCAGGTCCAGGTCCAGTTCGCGCGGGCCGTAGCGGAACCCCTCTTGCCGACCGAACGCACGCTCGATCGACTTGAGGGCGAGCAGTAGGGCAATCGGGCCCGTGTTGCCGCCCGGACCGGCTGGCACGTCCAGCGCCACAACGGCATTGTGGAAATCCGGCTGCTCGATGACGCCGACGGGCGCGGTCATATAGAGCCGCGAGACACCGGCCAGAGCGACGCCCGGCAGCGCGTCGAGGGCGTGGACGGCCGCGGTCAGCGTGGCTCGCGCGTCGCCGACGTTTGCCCCGAGTCCTATGTATGCCCGAACCGTGCTCATTGGTTCCATCTCCGCAGTTTCTGCGCCGACTGCCGCACGACTGCCGCACGACGAGGCCGCACGACTGCCGCACGACTGCCGCACGCCGAGGCCGCGCGACGGTGCGTCGCGGCTAGACTCCGCTCGTGCGCCCCCTTGTCGTGCTCATTTTCCACGCTGCGGCCCCTGATGATGCCGGGCCGCTGGTTCGCGCGCTCGCAGAAGCGCGCCACGCGCTTGCGGAACGGCAGCGAGTCGCGTTCCTGGCAGCTGGCGCCGACGTGGCGGAGGTAGTGGCGGGGCCGCCGGACGGGCTCTCGTTTGGGTGGCGGCTGGCGGCAGCGGTGCGGGCACGCGCTGAGTGGCGCGACACGGCCACGGGCAAGGCCACGAGCACGAGCGCGTGTCGGGGCCCGAGCACGAGCGCGTGTCGGGGCACGAGCACGCACCCGAGCAGGGACTCGAGTCGGGGCGCGAGCCCAGGCGCCGCGATTGGCGGCCTCATCGTCCTTGGATCCGGCAGCATTCCACTTGCCCGGGCAGCCGACCTGCGGCGGTTTGTGGAAGTGGCCGCGGGGCCGGGGGGGCACGCACTCGCGAACAACCGCTATTCAGCCGACGTGGTTGCGATCTCGCGAGCGGCCGATCTGCTCAATCTCCCGCCACTCCCCGCCGACAACGCCCTACCACGGTGGCTGGAGGAGCAGGCCGGCGTGGCCGTCACGGACCTACGCTCGCGCTGGCGACTCGGCGTGGACATCGACACGCCGCTCGACCTGATCGTGCTGGGCGAAGCGGCGGGGCGCGACCTCCACGCGGCGGGGCCACTCATCGGCGAGCGGCTGGGCGAGCGGCTGGGCGAGCGGCTGGCGGAACTGGCGGACGTCATCACCAATCGCCGCGCCGAACTGCTCGTCGCCGGACGCGTTTCCAGCGCCACTCTCCGCTGGCTGGAAAGCGGCGTTGCCTGTCGCGTCCGAGCCCTGGTCGAGGAACGCGGCCTCCGCGCGGCCACTCAGCTCGCCCAATCCGCCGCCACCACCAACTCCCGGCCGCCACGCTCCGTCCTGGGTGAGTTGCTCGACCGAGACGGCCCCGAAGCGCTGGCCCAAATCGCGGCCCGCCTGGCCGACGCCGCGGTCATCGACACGCGCGTC
>JAYVMQ010000106.1:0-8111 GCA_043758855.1 Chloroflexota bacterium | reverse complement strand
TGTTCTATTACGAACTACGCGAGGGCGACGATGACGTCTTCGCCGAGCTTCTTCTCGCCCGCGAGGACGAGATGTACCCCGAGCCATTCTTCGAGCTTGTGCAGTCGATCCGGCACCGCGTCCAGGACACATTCACGCACGGGACGCTAATTGAGGCAATCGCCGAGGAGCTGGAGCAAGACCACGAGTTCATTGCGATCTCGGATGAACGCCTGACAGCTTCGGTGAACGTATCGACTGCCGATGGGGACAACTTCCTCGGCAGTCTAGAACCCGACGAGGATGATGAGTCTGACGAGGATGACGAGTCTGAGGGAGCCGATTACCGCGGCATCTTCGTCGACTTCCCCGGCGACGATACCCGGCCGAACTAGGTCGCGCCAGCCAGTCAACACATAGGCCGGGCTCGAACCCCGCCGCCTACTTGCTGAATAGGATCTCGACGACGTCGCCGTCCTTGACGGTGTACGTCTTGCCCTCGGACCGGAGCTTGCCGTGCTTGCGCGCCTCCGCCATGGTCCTGAGGTTCAGCAGATCCTCGTACTGAACAACCTCGGCCCGGATGAAACCCCTCGCCAAATCGGTGTGAATGGCGCCGGCGGCCTCCACGGATGACGAGCCGTCGGGGATCGGCCAGGCCCGAACCTCGTCCGGGCCGGCGGTTAGGAACGAGATCAGGCCGAGAAGTCGGTAGCTGAGATGAATTACGCGGGCCAGACCGGACTCCGCGATCCCGAGTTCGTCCATGAAGACGGTGGCTTCGTCCGGCTCGAGCTCACCCAACTCCATCTCGATTTTGGCGGAGAGCGCATCGACGAGCGTCTTGGCGTGCTGATAGCGAGCCGCAATGCCGTCGACGATCTCGACCTCACGCGGCAAATCGGCCTCGCCGACGTTCAGCAATATCAGGACTGGCTTCTGGCTCAGGAAGCGGAAGCCACGAATCGCCTTCTCCTCGTCGGCGTCGATCGACTCGCCTCGGAGCGGCCGTCCCTCGACGAGAGCCGCCTGGAGTCGCGTCAGAATGAGCAGTTCGCGGTCGTTCGACTCTCGCTCCGCAGGCGCGCCGTGGTGTCCGCTCGCCTTCAGGCGCTCAAGACGCTTCTCGACGAGTGACAGGTCCGACATGAGGAATTCGAAGTCCAGTCGCTCCAGGTCCCGCCAGGCATCGACCGAACCTTCTGAGTGCGGAACCGATGGGTCGTCGAAGGCCCGGACGACGTGCAGCAGCGCATCGGCTTCGCGCAGGCGGGCCAGCTGATCGGCCGGTAGCTCTTCGGTGCCGACTCGGCCCTCGGTCGAGGCGGGCGGCGCCGCCAGGTCGAAGTACGTGACGTCCGCTTGAACGATCTTCTTGGGCTTGAAAATCTCCGCCAATTTGTCGAGTCGCTCATCCGGAACTTTCACCGTTCCAACGTGCAATTCCATCCCGCCGTAACCGCCGGTCTGGGCATGGCCCCGGGTAAGCGTGTTGAAGACTGTCGTCTTCCCCGAGCCCGCTAGCCCGACGATGGCGATCTGCATGTGCTGGTGGCCTCCTCCAAGACGTTCGGTACGGTGCCCATGCTAGTCGGTCACACCGCCGCGGGCGAACGGAGCGCCGGGAACGGCGGAGCTAGTAGCCCAGAGCCGCGTCGACCACGTGCAGCAGCGGCTCACCGGCGCGGTAACGGCGCAGATTCTCGCAGAAGACCTCCAGGGTGCGACCTAAGGCTTCTGCGCTGGACCAGCTCGTATGCGGCGTCACGATGCAGTTTGCCAAGCGGTAAAAGGGCGAGGATTCAGGTAATGGCTCGTCGCGGAACGTGTCCAGGACCGCGCCTCCTATGGGGCCGGAGCGCAGAGCGCTCAGGAGCGCCCGCTCATCCACAAGTCCACCCCGGGCGACGTTGATCAGCCACGAACCGGGCTTTGCGGCGGCGAGCGCGGCGTCGTTGATGAGCGCCTCGGTCTCGGCGGTCAAGGGCAACGCCAGGACCACCAGGTCTGAAACGGCCAGCAGCTTCGGCAACGCCTCAAGTCCGCCCAGTACCTCGACGCCATCGAGTGGCGCGGACTCCAGATGGCGCCGCAGAGCCACCACCCGGGCCCCGAACGGCCTCACGAGCCTAGCCACCTCGCTGCCGATACCGCCAAGGCCGATCAGCCCGATCGTTTGCTTGCCGAGTTCCTGGGCCTCGAGAGGCTGCCACGTTCGCTCGCGCTGCAGCTCGAGCAGCCCGGGCAGTCGCCTGCAGATCGCCAGCATCATCGTCAGGACGTATTCGGCGATGGGCCGATCGAATACGCCGCGGCCGTTCGTTACGGTCAGGCCGCGCAGCAGAACGCAGGGCGTCAGAACGGATTCGACGCCGACGGATACCGAATGGATCCAGCGCATCTTGGGCGCCCGGCCAACCAGTCGATCGAGCGGATCGCCGCCCAGCGACCAGCCTCTGAGCAGGACCTCGACTTCATCGACCGACTCGTCGGCATACCCCTCGGCATTGACTGGGATCAGCTTGGAGCCGGGCGATGCAGCTAGAATCATGTCGCTCATAAGTCCGAAGGCATCGCGGCCGGTGAGGACCGGGCTGATAGCAATTGCCATCGGCGTACTGATCGGCCGACGTCCTGGACCCACGACTGCGAGGCTACCTGGGCTCATTTGCCTCTCCACTGTTCAGACGGCTCCAGATTCGGGCAGGGGCATGACCCGTGCCAGCCAAAGTGACGGTTGATCGATCTCCTCAGGTAACGGCAGCGTCTGTGGTCCAAGCCACAGTTTCCGCAGCGCCCCCGCTCCGCCGGTCCGGGCAATTGCCGCTACAAACTCCTCGCCTTTACGGTACTGCTCCATCTTGAGATCCATGCCGGTGATTCGCATCATCGCCCGCTCGAAGGCCGTCCGCTGCTCTCTCCGGGCATGGAACCGGGCGCTGATCGTCTCGACATCGGGCACGAGATCACGCCCAACCTCGTCCATCATGTAGTCGCCGAAGCCCTCCAGCAGGCTCATCACGGCCTGGATCTCGCGGAACTCCCGACGCTGCTCATCGGCCATCAGGCCTTCCATCCAGTGCTCGCCCGAACCGGCGCCACGCAAGGTTCGACCGAGTCGCCCCAGGGCGTCGCTGCTCAGCCTCGAGGCGCTGGACGACAAGGCGGCCAGTTGCCGCTCCAGCCGCTCGGCGAGATACGGCCGCAGCCACGGGTGGGCCTCGAATTCGAAGGCGTGAGTCGTCTCATGCAGGGCAATCCAGGTGCGGAACGGATTGAGCGGCACATCGAGGGCCGCCGCCGTGCGGCGGATGTTCTCGTCCACGAACAGCAGCCGCCCGGGAGTGGACTCGGCCGAGAGCATCGCCAGATCGTACTGACCGAGAACGCGCTGGCCCAAGAAACCCAGCAAGTAACCAACCTGGCGCGTCGTGATCAGGCGATTGGCGATTGCCATCGACGCTTTGATGAGGCCGGCCCCGGGCGGTACGACCTGGTCGAGCAGGCCAGCCTCCACCTTGCCCATGAGGCCGGCGAAAGTAGCCACATTGGCGTGCACCCAAGTCTCGCGATCAACGACCCCGCTGCGCTCCACGATGCCGGGCAACTCAGTACCCAGGGCGCGGCCCAGGGCAGGTACGATTTCAAACATGGCCGCGGCGTAGATTGGCTCCGCTCGCCGCAGCTCCAATGGGTCCAGCGTGCCGGGCGCGCGACGGACCCGTCCCGCTGCCACCCGCTCCGCCACTCGCCAGTCAATCAGGCCGCGTCGGGCGGACCGCTCGGCACGACGACCCAGCACGGTAACGGTGGCACCGGCGGCAGCGCCAACGAGGAACCCGGCCTGCAGGAACAGGTCGCGACGCCAGCCCGGCCGATTTGCGCCGGCTCGGGAGGCGCCGGGGTGAGAGGGGCTTGGTGACGGTCCCGGCCGGCCTTTGCCTCCCGCGCTGCCGCTGCCTCCCGAGCGGCCGGCGCGTCGTGAGTGGCCCGGGCCGGAGCTCTCGCTCACAAGAAGCCGACTTCCAACTCTACCGGCTGCACGTCCGGAAAGGCTTCGCCGAACATCCGCTCAGCCACAGCCCGGAACAACTCCACATCGCCCGTGGTCAGCTGGAGGTGAGTGGGCACGATTACCACCTCAGCCGGTGCCTCGTGACCGGCCTTGCCCGCGTCGGCGGCCGTGCCCCGAGTGGTGCCAGGCGCCTCCAACGCATTTACTGAGAGCAGCTCCGCCAGCGACGAGGCCGTAGCGGTGGCCGAGTCCACGATTGCCACGGAATCGCCCACGGAGTGGCGAAGGATGTTCGTCAGCAAGGGGTAGTGCGTGCACCCCAGGAGAAGCGTGTCAATCCTGGCTGAAGGCGGCAGTGGAAAAATGAACTCGCCGTCCTCGTTGCGCTCGCCAAGGAGGGGCGCAACGGCTACCCGGACTGCCTCTTCCACCTCGGGGCCACTCAAGATGCCCGCTTCCACAAGTGGCACCAGCGTCGGCGTAGCGTGCTCGTACACCTCGATTGCCGGGTTCTCGTCCTTAATTGCGTTGAAGTAAGCCCGCGAGCGGACCGTTGCCGGAGTGGCAATGACGCCCACACGTCGATTACGTGTTGCCAGCGCTGCAGCCGCCGCCCCCGGCCTAACCACGCCCAGCACGGGCAGGTCGTAGCGCCGGCGGAAATCGCCCAAGGCCACGGACGTGGAGGTATTGCAGGCCACGACGAGCGCCTTCACGTCCCGTCCTACGAGCGCGTCGAGCGCCTGAATGCTGAACCGCCGGACCTCATCGTCGCTGCGAACGCCGTACGGTGCGCGGGCGTTGTCGCCCAGGTAGATGGTCGATTCGGACGGCGACCGTCGCAAAATCTCCCGCAAGACGGTGAGACCGCCAACGCCTGAGTCGAACACTCCAATAGGCCGAGGGTCTGACACCGCCTCAGTGTCTCACCGGAGCGTTGACCGCGGGCCGGCCAAGAAGCGTTTGGGCCACGCGCCTGATGTCGCGGCTGACGGCCGCGTCCGGGCTCGAGACTACGAACGGCATACCTTCGTTGTTCGCCTGGACTACAAGGCGCCCGTCGGAGACAACCTCAAAGTCGGGCCTTCGGCCAAGAGCCCGGGCCAACTCATCGTGGCCGATGCCGCCGCTTGAGTCAGACCGGTTGACGAGGTACTGCATCTTCTCAGGCGCGTAGCCGATAGATGAGAAGACATCTGCCACCGCGATGGTGTTGTGGATCGTTGTCGAGTCGTATGTCACGATCGAGAGAACGACGTCAGAGGCATCGAGTAAGGCCAGGGTGATTTCCGAGAGATTGGTCGGCGTGTCAATGATGATGGCTTCGTATAGCTGCCGCAGCAGCGAGATGGTCTTTTCCACGTCGCGCGCGTTGACCATCTCTGCCATCTCCACGCGCGGCGGAGCAAGCAGGATGTCGATTCCAGCGGGGTCCCGCCACATCACGTCACGCAGATCTGACTCCTGGACCCGATCGGTTGGCAGATCGAGAATCGACGGGACGTCGCTGGGCACCTTGAGCAGTGCTCGCAGGTCGCCGTACTGCAAGCTGCCGTCGATAAGGGCCGTGGCCACGCCCACCTGCGAGAGCGACACGGCCAGGTTGAAGGCGATCGTCGTCTTCCCCACGCCGCCTTTAGGGGCGAACACCGAGATGACGCGGCAAGCGCCCGATGACCGAGACTGGCGGTCGGCCAGAACGTGGCTCAGGGTGTTGACCAGCTCGAAGCCGCTGAAGGGCAGCGTCAGTACCGCATCGATGCCCCTGTCGGGGTCTCGAGCCAGTGGATGTTGCGGAACCGTCAGGACCACGACCGGGACGTGAAGGCCCGAATCGCGGAGCTTCTCGATGAGTTGCGGCCCCTTCACCTTGCCCTGCAGCAGCAGGTCGACCATGACTACGTCGGGGCGGAGCTGTTTGGCCACCTCGACGACCTTGGAGCCGTCGTTGAGCACCTCAAGCAGCTTGATCTGCGACTGGCTGCTCAGGAGGTTGCGGACGTGCTGGCTTACCTGCGGAACGTCTTCCGCAACTAGCAGGCGAATCGAGTTAGGTGTAGCCACGACCCGACTATATCAAGGTCGCGCGGCGGGTCTCCCCCGCCGACGCGCTACGAGGATGGCCCGTTCGTCATAGGCCGATACCGCATTCAGGGCGTAGTCACCCGCCAAAACCTCGACGACGAGCCCCGCGGACTCGGCGAGGGAGCGCAGATCGCCGGCGTTGAGTAGGGTCAGGCGATCCTCGCGTAGCCAGCGACGAGTGGGGCCGCCCTGCTCGCCCTCGTCGTAGATAACAGTCAAATTCACGCGACCGGCGGCGGGTTCGTACTGCGCCGAGGCGCACTTGGTCACTATCAGTCCGGACTCTGGGTCGGTGCGCACGTACTCAAGGCTGAGGCGGCCGTCGTAGTGGGCCAGTTCCTGCGCGCTCGGCAGCCACAAATCGACCACTGCCAGCCCGCCCGGGACGAGATGGCGGGCCATCGTCTTCAGCGCCTGTTCCTGAAGTTCACGCGAGCCCAGCAACAAGATCGAGTTTAGGGCGAGGATGGCCAGGCGGAACCTGGGACCTCCGGGCAGATTGAGGCCGACAAGGTTGGCCTCCACGAAATCGAGTCGGGCACGCACATCGGGGTCGAGCTTGCCAGCCGCCGCCGCGGCCCGGGCAAGCATGCCGGCGTCGATATCGACGAGGGTCACGTCGTGGCCGGCCTGGGCCAACGGCAGGGCCACGCGTCCAGATCCGGCTGCGATTTCCAGGATGGGACCGCCCGAGCGAGAAGCCAGGGCCAGGTATAGGTCAACATCGCCCGGATCGTCGAGAAGGTCCAAGTTGTAGAGGCGAGCCAGCGCAGCGGCTGTACTGGGATCATATTGAGACTCGATCATCGCATAAAGGTTAGCCGGTCCGAACCAGGGCCGGTTAGGGCCACGACGCACGGGCGGAAGCGCGGGCGCGGCATCTAGCGCTCCATCGAGAGAGTTATCTCTGCCAGCAGCACCAAAACCACCACGAAGACCGCGATTGGAAGACTTAGAACGGCCTGAAGCCGAAGCGCCACAAAAAGCGCCACCGCCGCCGCCACCCACGAACCTCGCCGGATGGCTCGACCCCAATCGCCCAGCAGCGCAATGCGTCGATGTCGGGCAAAGGGCACGAGCCAGAACAGAGGCACGGCCGTCAGGCCACAGGCCAAGCCGATGAACCCGGCCCCGACGAGTCCGGTCGTCGGGTTATCGCGCGGATACGTCGTGGTGACGACCTGGGCTAACGCAACCCAGACGACGAGCGCCATGGCGATGAACAGCATGTTGCAGAAGCGGTCCCGGGTTTGCATCGTGCGTCAGTCTAAGCCCGAATCCACTCGTCTCGAGCCGCCGATCGCCGCTCCGCTCCAACGCAGGAACGTGCCCGCCGAATGAGCGAGGGCAAGCGTCGGCCAGCGGACTCGAGTTAACGAGCGGCGCGGCCGGACTGCATCCCCAGGGCCGCCTCCAGGTCCAGGACCGTCTCGATCTCCAGGTCCGGCACCACATCTGTGGGCGCAGGTGCAACCGGGAGCGACGAGTCCTCCGGCTTGACCCGGACGAGGGCCGCTCGCCATCCGAGTGCCTGGGCGCCCACCACGTCCGCACCAGGATCGTCGCCCACGTGCAAAATTGCCGGTCCGGATGCAACGCCCAGCCGTGCCGCCGCGACCTCGAAGATCTCGCGCTCTGGCTTGATGACCCCGACTTGATGCGACACCACGACCGCCGATAGATGTGGCGCCCAACCGGCAGCTTCAACGAAACGATCGATTGCCATGGTCAGCGGCCAGTTGGACACGATGGCCAGCCGGAACGAGCCAGCCAACCGCTCCAGCAACGGTCGGATTTCGGGCGGTGCGGGCGTAAGATCGACGAAGGCCGTCGCATAGGCATCGAGAACGGCGGCGAGTTCCTCGGAGCTCGAATACGTGGCGGCAACGGCATCGTTCCAGCGCCCGCCCGGCCCCGGCACCGGACAACCGCGCAGGCGGGCCAGGACTCTGACGGCCCGGACGTCCATATACGCCTCGCGACCCTCGGGCACGTCCTCGACCATCTGCCGCTGACGCTCCTCAGTCCATAG
>JAYVMQ010000105.1:0-6621 GCA_043758855.1 Chloroflexota bacterium | reverse complement strand
GTCCGTCGGGATACGGTCAAACCCGGCCTGCCGGATGGCGGGCTGGAGCGCACCGACATCGGAGCCGGCGGGGGCTCCAACGGTGTAGTCGAGCCTGATCCCCTTGGCGTCGATGCTGCCCGCAGGCATCAGGAACACCCAAGCGTCCTCGTCACGCATCCAGCCGAGCATGTGGAACTCGCTGTACTCAGCCGTGCCCTGGCCGTTGCCGAGCTGACGGATCATGTTACTGATTCGCTTCACGTCGGCTGCGTCGATCGGAAGTCCGACGCCGGGGTCGAGGCGGTCCAACACCTCGCGTGGGCTGTGAGCCTGTTCGGCCGTGAATCCCTGCTGGCTCCTTCGCATGCCGAACGCCGTGCGAATCTCAACCTCGTACGTGGGTGGGCTGACCAACACCGGATCACCGGTCTCCGTTACAGAGTAGTGAGACGTCTTAGACCGCTTCCAGATGACATACGGGGCGACCGGCACGTAGGCGTACTGGCCGCTCTCGGTCTTGACCTTCCTCGCCAGGCGGGTCTCAGGGCCGTCGATCGTCACACGGAGACCACCGTCGAGGTCGATGAAGCAGTTGGTGTCGCCCGCCATCGCAGCAGACACCCGCGTCGGATCTGACTCGGGACCGAGCGGCTGCACGGCGGGGGCAACGCGTCCCGTGAACTCGTCGGGGTTCGGGCTGCCGTCAGGCGTGACGACAGCCAGCGCGGGCGGCGTGGCGACTCCGCTCGGCAATCCTAGTCCGGCGGCTGTCGCGAAGATCTCGCGGAGGCGGCGCGGCCAGTCGGTAGGCGCGTACATCGAGAGCGCCTTCGCGGCCATCTTGAAGTTTCCCCGCGCGCCGACCAGAGCGAGGACCTGGAAGCTGTCCCACGAGTGCGGTTCGAGGGCACCATACTCGGCCCACGCCTCCTTGACCCGTTCACCGAACAAGGTGACCGCCTCGCCGTAGACGCGGACGTTGGCGGAGTCGCCGTAGGTCCCGTCCGGGCGCGGGAGAATCAGTCCCGTGTGCCCGTCAGGGATCGCGTCGAACACGTCGGTCAGCACCGTTGAGGCTGACACCATGACAGCGAACCGGTCCCCGATTCGCTCCTGAGGGCTCTCAACGCTGGTCTGCGGAACCCGGGAGATCTCGGACCGCGGGAGCGAGGTCGGCTGGATGGGACGGTAGAAGGCGGCGCGGAAATCGTCGAGCGAGTGTCGCAAATCGAGCGTGGAGTGCTCGAAGTCGAGCTCAACGGAGCGACCGTACTTCGCGTTGACAGTGCCGACCGGCCGGAGGACTCGTGAGACGTCCGCCAGAACACCGGCGTCGATGTGGAGCTGGTCGCGAGCAGCGATCGCCGTCCACCAGTTCTTCCAGTACCTCATCAGGGCCATGTGCTCGGGGTTGCCCGGCATCAGCAACTCAGACAAGGAGATCCAGATGTGGAAACCGCCACCGGACTTGACGACCACAGTCGGCTTCAACGGCAGCTCAGCGAGCCAGGTCATTACATGCTCGTCGGTGGGCAACGGCAACGTCTTCGGCGCGTGTTCGCCTGATGTCGTGTCCAGGTCGGCGACAAGCGCCGGCAGCCCGACCACCTGGTCGCGGGTACCGCGAGAGCCCGCCGGGCCGGCAGCGAGTGACTGCTCGAGACCGCCGACGCTGATGTAGGTCGTCTGACCGTCCTCAGCGAAAGGCGAGACGATCTTCCAGATAGCGTCGGCGTCCTCGATCGGAGCGAACCCGGCGGAACGGAAGGAGATTCCCCGCTGCGGGTCGTCCCGGCAGATGCTGATGAGTGACCCCTCAGGCCACTGATGTCCGGCGTAGATCGCCTTGTGCTGGAGGCGCCAGTCTTCGGCGCTGGTGTTGTGAGACACGGTTGTTTCTCCCCGTGGTGTGTGGTGTTGCCGCCTCGAAGTGCGGATCACGAGTTCTAGATGCGGCGACTTCCGCACCCCGGGGACGTCGTTATAGAACTGTGACCTTCGAGGTTTAGACGAGGACCGAACCGACGCTGCTGCACAGGCAGAACAGTGCAAGGACTAGAGACACGAGCCAGGTGAGTACGACGGGGACGGCTTTACCGCTCTGCTTCTACGACAGAAGCTCTTCTGTTCCCATGCTGTGCAACCTGTTCAGCAGGCAGCTTCTTGCCCGCGTTTCGGTGCCCAATGGAGCCACCTCAGGGATGTTCAACTGGTGTGCAGAGAATGTGCAGAGTGTTCGAAGGATCCTGGTATCCGGCCTGCGGCTCGGCCCCTATCGGGAAGTTGCGCCCCACCAACTACGCTTCTACGCGCTGAACAGGTAATCGCTACACACCGTGAAAGACCCCAATGCGGGCCAGGTCATCGCTTGACGCTGGTACGCATTAGTTCGCCACACGCATACATGCGTGCGATACATTCACAGCGTGGCTGAAATCGGAGCAATGATCCGCGAGGCCCGAGAGCGGCTCGGGATGGAGCAGGCAGAGCTGGCGCGACGGCTCAAAATGGGTCAGCAAGCTGTCAGCACCTGGGAACGGGGAGACGGGCGCCCCCGCAGACCGAAGATCGAAATGCTCGCGGAGATCCTCGGGCTTGAAACAGGCGATTTGCTCCGCGCAGGCGGATACGAGCAGCCAACTGGACCGGCCGTGATGCCGCTGCTGGCCTCGTTGCCGTATGACCAGCTGTCCGACGCGACCTTCGAGAGGTTCTGCCGGGACCTCTGGGCCTACCGATACCCCAACGCCCGCGTGTCCAGGAATGGTGACTCCGGCTACGCGCAGAACGGGGTCGACGTCATCGTGCGCTTGCCCGAATCCACAATCGGCGTGCAGTGCAAGCGGCATCGAGAGTTCGGGGAGGCCGCCGTTCAAGCCGCCGTTGACGAGGCCGCCGCGAATGACCAGATCCAGAGCGGTGTGATCGCGTTGAGTCGACCTATGGCGACACCGGCCGCGCGAGCGAGAGTTGCCGCCTATCCCAGCTGGACGCTCGAGGACGGTGAAGACCTGTCGCGCGCCGTGCGCGCTTTGCCGGATGATCAGAAGCTGCAGCTGGTCGACAGCTACTTCCCGGGCTACCGAGCACCGTTTCTCGGCATCCCGGCACCATCGCCGTGGCTGTCGGCATCCGCGAACGAGCCGTTCCTGGCGGGACGCGCCGGCTACGAACGCGACTTCGACCTAGTCGGTCGAGATCACGAGTTGCAGGCACTCACGACCTTCGCCGAGGATGGACAGCAACTCATCGTCCTCACTGGCAGCCCCGGAAGTGGCAAGACGCGCCTTCTCACGGAGTTCGCGAGACACACAACCTCTCGCAACGTGGTGTTCGCCGCGAGGGGACAGATCTCGGCTCAGGACATGGAAGTGCTTCCTGACGCTCCCGTTGTGATCGTGGACGACGCCGGCGACCGCGAAGGCGACCTTCGGGCACTTCTCGAGGGCGTCGTCCGAGCACGTCCCGGTGCGCAGATCATCCTCGGATTCCGACCGCACCACGAGGATCGTGTCAGCGGGGCGGCCCGCAAGGGACTGCTCTGGCAGGACGTTCCTCGAGTTGACCTCAAGCCACTCTCAATCGTCTCCGCGAGGTCTTTGGCAAGCACGGCCCTTGGATCCAGCGCGAGCCCGGGGAGTGTGCGTGCCCTGGCTGTCAGCGGTCGCGACTGTCCGCTGCTCATCGTCATCGGTGCACATCTCATTCGGGAAGGACGCCTGAACCCAGACGGCGCCGGTGCGAGCCACGAGCTACGAGTCCAGGTTCTGGAGCTCTACGCGACATCGCTGATTAGGGATGGTGGATCTCGAGCCTCGCTGCCGCTACTCGAAGCCATCGCCGCAACCCAGCCCGTGCGAACCGAGGATCCACAGTTCGTCGAGGCCTTCGCGAAGCTCCTGGACATCCCGGTCTACGAAGTGGCTCGTGCCATCGACGAGCTTGAGTTCGCTGGGTTGCTTCTTCGCCGCGGCGAGTCCGTGCGGATCGTCCCAGATATGCTCGGCGATGCCCTGCTCGAACGCAGCCTCATTACGGCCTCCGGTCGCCCAACTGGCTACTCGGTGGCCCTGGCCGCCGCGGCGGCTGGTGCTCCATTGCGGAACGCACTCCACAACGTTGCGATCGCTGAGTGGGTCGCGCGTCATGACCGGGCAGATTTCGACCTCGCAAGCGGCCTGTGGGAGGCAATCACCCGAGGCGCTCTCGAAGCGACCAGTAACGGGCGGATTGCTCTGATCCGCGACCTGGAGAACGTTGCAGGGACAAGGCCCTCGCTGGCGCTCGACCTCGCCGAACAGATCATCGACAACCCGGCACCCATCGAAGAGTCCCCCTACGCCGACTTCTTCGACCACGATCTTTCAGTCGGACCGACGCGAGTAGAGCGGGCTCTCACCCGGCTGATCAGGAACTCTGCAAGTCTCGAGCTTTTTCCTCGCGCGATGGGCTTGCTCTGGCGGATCGGCAAGGAGGACGAACGTCCAGAGAACCAGCATCCGGAGCACGGCCTGCGGCTCCTGCGGGAGCTCGGCGCGTTCGACATCGGGAAGCGCTACGACGTCACCGAGCTCTACGTGAAGACGATCGCGAGCTGGCTGGCAACCGAAGGGCTCGACCCGACCGATCGCAAGAGGATGCTGGAACTGCTCGCGCCGGCCCTGGACCGCAACGGTCTATCCGAACGATCCGACGGACCGCTTTCGATGATCATGACCCACTTCCCAGTCGATGTAGAACGGGTTCGCCCCACCCGGTCCGCCGTCATCGATATCGCTAGCGCACATCTGCATGAAGAGCCCGCCGTCGCTGCGGCCGCCATCAAGTTGCTCGAATATTCGCTCCGGGAGGCCGGGCCTAACGTCGACGACGAGTTCACCCTCGTCTCCTCGTTGCTCGGGCGGACCATGAACGATCCCACTCTGCGGGCAGGTATTCGACTCGCCGCCTTCCACGCCCTGTCATGGCATTCGACGTACGCCGATGGTGCCACGCGAGTACTCGCGCGACAGACGCGCTTGTCTCTGGTCGACGACATCGAGATTCGCTTGACCCGACTTCTCCGATCAGGTTGGGCTGTCGACGAGGCTGACGAAGAAGGCCGTTACACCATCGCAGCCGGCGAGCGCAGGGTCGCTGAGACGGCACGCGATCTCCTCGCTGTGCACGACGGCGACAACAATGTCATCGAGGCCCTGCTGGCGACGATCCAGGCCGAGCTTGCCGAGCAGAACCGCTTCACCCCTCCCGGATACCTCATCGCGGTGCTCTGCTCCGAACGGGAGACGCTTGCGAGCACCATCCTCAGCAACGCCCTCGACAAGGACCCAACGGACCCCACATGGCGTTCCCTCGTCCTTCCGGCGCTCGGCCACCTGCTCGACAAGGCCCCGGTCCACGGGGTCGCGACAGCGGAACAGCTACTCGCGGCAGACATCCGATGGAGCCCCACGATCGCGGGATCGGTCAGCGGACACTGTAACGGACAAGAGCCCGACGTGGAACTGGATCTCGTAAGGCGACTGCTCGACCTCGCCGACGAGAACACCGAACTCGCGCTCGTCTCCGGGGTTCGCTGGTACGACGCCGGAGCAGAGACACTCGCCTCCGAGATCGTCAGCAACGCGAAGATCGACCGGTTCCAGTCCGTCGCTGACGCCGTAGCTCAGCTGCTCGCCTACGGGTCGAAGAATGTGCAGTGGGACCGCTTGCCGGCGAAAACACAGAAGAAGCTGATCATCCGGCTCGGCGACACTCCCAATATCAACGACTACTCGATCCAGAAGCTTCTAGCCGACGCAGCCGTCGGCCACGAAGCCGAAGTGCTGAACATGCTGCGCAGGCGAGTCGAGAAATCAGCGGAACGCGGCAAGGGCTACCAAGCCCTCCCCTACCACTGGCACCAGGACCCCCACTTACGCGCAGCTCGGGACTACCCGGCGCTCGTGCGAGACCTTGCCGTCTGGATGACGGAACTTCCTCGCGGGCTCGGCGCGTGGTGGGCACCTAAGCTATTCGCACTTGTTGCGGGACCCTATGACGACGAGGTCCAACAGCTCGCTCTCACCTTCGTCAGGGACGGGACCGAATCAGCGATCCGAGGCGCAGCGACGATGCTCGCTGAGGCCCCGCAGGAGTACGGGATGAGCCACCCGTCGTTCGTCGCAGAGGTTCTCGACGCAGCGCGAGCGGTGGGCCCCGACGCCGAGCGCAGGGTCTCCAGTGCCCTCTACTCGGCCACCATGTACGGCATGAGGTCCCGCAGTATCGGCGACTTCGATGTCGATCTTGGACGCGCGACAAAAGCGAGAGAACTTGCCGCGTCGTTCCTTGAAGGGTCGCCCGCGCAACGGTTCTACCTCGGGATCGCCGAAGGAAGTGAGCAGAACGCTCAACGAGATCTGCAGCAGGAAGAGGATCTCGAAGACCCGCGCAGGTGGTGAGGCCCGACCTCTAGTCTTCGCCACGATCGGAAGGTCCCACTGCCTGATCCGAGCACGCCTGATAAGAGCCCCGCGGCGCCGCGCGAGCAAGGAGACCGTCGGCACCAAGAAGCCGCGCGACAGGCGCCGTGCAGCTTGACGAGGGTGGGGTCCTACATCGGACCGCTGGTGTCGTAGCCGAGCTCCTTGAACCGGG
>JAYVMQ010000104.1:0-7929 GCA_043758855.1 Chloroflexota bacterium | reverse complement strand
TGGCCGCAGGTGTCACACAGTGCGTAGACCCCTCGGGAGTTGCGGGCGAATCCAGCCGTGTGGAGTAGCCCGGCACAGCCCGCCGTGGTGCATTTCCAGACCCACCACCGCGGCTCGCTGCCGGGCTCGAGTGATTCGGCCTTCACCTTCTCAGCCAGGCTCGGCTTGCCGGCGAGTGCCCGCTGGATGGCGGTGGCTCGCTCCTGCTCACTCTCGCTTGAGTACGGGTAGTTCTGGGCGATGTTGGATGCCAAAGCTGCACTCCGCGTTCCGCCGCGCTCGGCGCGTTCCGCCCCGTTCCGCCGCGCTCGCTCTGGGCGCCGGATCAAACCGGTGGCGGGGCGTTTGTGAGCGCGGCGAGCCACCGGTGGGCGGAGTATAGACCTGCCTACCGCGGGCCTCGGGGCGCCATTAGGCCCGGACCGATCCACATCGGCCCACTCGTGCTAGCGGCAGACGGCGCAAGGACACTCTCGCGCCGTTAGGCTATCGGCCAATGAATCGCTCCATCGGCTCCATGCTCCTCGCGACCTTCGTGCTGCGAGCCAGCACGTCCATCACCGGCGGGATGCTCGTCTACCTCGTCGACGAGTTAACTCGCAACCAGGGCACGGGTCCACGCGCCATATCGTTTCTGACCGGCGGGTTCTATGCCACGGAGCTGACCGGGGCAATCCTTTTCGGCGTGCTGGCCGATCGGTACGGCCGCAAGGTCATCATGATTCTCGGCCCGCTATTCGGGGGCGTTGCGGTGGCCATGACCGGCTTGACCACTCAGATGCCCGTCCTCTTCGTCACGCGGCTCCTTGAGGGCAGCTCCACGGCCGCGTCAATCCCCTCGACTCTCGGCTTCATCGCCGCTGAAACCGCTCACGACGAGCGGCTCCGCGGCCGGGTCGTCTCGTTGTTCGAACTCGTTTCGTTGGGCGGCATGCTGGCCGTCGGCCCGGCCCTCGCAGGCATTCTTTGGGATGCGTTCGGCCGCCCGGCCTTCTTCCTCAACTGCGGCTTCTACGCCGTTGCCCTTGGCCTGTACGCGTACGGCGTTCACGAGGTGCCTCGCAACCGTCAGGCTGACCTCATGCCGGCAGCGCCTGCGGGCAAGTCCCTTTCGGGGGTCAGGCGCTACGTTCGGATGGCGACGAACCGCAAGGTCCTGCTCTTCGCTCCGACCTGGCTGGCCATCAACGCCATCCTGGGACTGTGGGCCCTTCAGGCGCCCCTCCTACTCAAGGGCAACGTCCACGACCCCAGCCAGTTCCTGATGCAGGGCGTTTCGGCCACGTCAATCGGTCTCGGCGAGGCCGTTCTGGCGGTGGTGTTCGGCGCCGGAATTCTCTTCTGGGGGCTCGTCTATGCCCGATTCCGACGCACGACCATGATGCTCCTAGGTATAGGTGCCTTCGTCGTGATGACATTCGACATACTGGCCATCAATCACCTCGGCGGCACCTCCTTGAGCTTGCTTGCCGGCCTTGGGGCCGTCGCCGTGCTCTCGCTGTTTGTGATGTCGGGTGCCACGCCGGCGGCGCTGGGACTCCTGGCCGACGTCAGTGAGGGCTTTGAGGAGGACCGCAGCGCGATCATGGGTCTCTACTCGGTGTTCCTGGGTATAGGGCAGGTCCTGGGCGCCATCCTGGGCGGGTTGGCGGCAACCTGGAAAGGCATCGACGGGCTCATTGTGGCGACCGCCGGCCTGCTCGTGATAGGCATAATCGCTCTGGTGAACCTCCGAAGCCACGAGGCCGCCGTCGTCGCAAACGCCGCCTCTCCCACTATCCTTGAGCCAATCATGTGAGTTCGGATCCGCGCATTCTGTCGGCCACGGGGCAGGCGGCCACGGCCGGCGAGGCTGGCAAACCACAGGCGGCAACAAATGGGAGCAGCGATGTCCGTCGCGATAGTCACCGATTCCGGTTCTGACCTGACGCCCCAACAGCTGGCCGATACGGGTATCAAGCAGGTCCCGCTGACGGTTTCTTTCGGCCAGGAGAGCTTCGTTTCGCCCGCCCAGATGTCGCCCGAGGAGTTCTGGCGCCGTGTTAGCATCCCGGGTTGCCCCTTCGCCCACACGGCGGCCCCCAGTGTTGGCCAGTTCAAAAAGGCCTTCGAGGACACCCTGGCCGAAGGCCACGACTCCATCGTCTGCGTCTGCCTCTCCGAAGGCCTGTCGGCTACGGTCAAGCACGCCGACATGGCCCGCGACATGCTGCCGGGCAGGAACATACTGATCCTGGACTCCAAGTCCGCATCCTTAGGCAGCGGCGCTCTGGCGCTGCGTGGGGCGGCCCTGGCGGCGGCCGGACTATCCGGCGCCGAGATCCACGCCCGCCTTCAGGCAATGCGCGACGTGACGGAGCTTTTCGTGGCCCTGGACACGCTCGACTTCCTGCGCAAGGGAGGCCGCATCGGCACGGCCAAGGCCGCGATCGGCGGCCTGCTCTCGATCAAGCCGATTATCACCACCGAGGACGGCCTCGTCGTCCTTTGCGATCAGCCGCGGACCCGCTCGAAGGCCACCGCGCGCGTGATCGAGCTTCTGACCGCCCGACCCGTCTCCGAACTCCATGTGATGTACTCGCCGCCCGCGGACGCCGCCGCCTTCCGTGAAATGGTGCTGGCCCGGCTGCCGAAACCAGGCCCCAAAGTGATCACGACCCAAATTCTCGGGCCTGTCATCGGGGCTCACATCGGGCCCGGCGCCTACGGCGGCATCCTAGTTCACGAGATTTAGACAAGCGCCGGCCCGCCGGCCTGGTGGCCATCGATTCACCTTGGCTTCGGCGACTCTACCGTCGGAACGTTAGGCCAATCAGCCTGTGTGCCAATGACTTCGGGATGTGGCGCAGCTTGGCAGGAGGTCTATAATCGACCCTAAGTCGAACCTGCGGCGCCGCTTTCCGAGGACAAACGGAAGGCCACCGCGACTTTGTCGGGATCGTCGAGGGTGGCGGCGCCCGCCGAGCCACAACGCCGGCAGGGCAACCGCAACCGTGGTGACGGTCACGGCTCTGGAGGGTATCCGGCTCATGGCAACCGAGCAGTTAGGTGCCGCGATCAACGCATGGGATGTGGCCCAGCGTCAGTTCGATCTGGCGGCCGAGCGTTTAGACCTCTCCCAGGGACTCAGAAAAGTCTTGCGCGAGCCCAAACGAGAGTTGACGGTCCACTTCCCAGTGAAGATGGACGACGGCTCAGTCGAGGTATTCACGGGCTATCGGGTCCAGCACAACCTGAGCCGCGGTCCGGCAAAGGGCGGCATCCGCTACCACCAGGACGTGACCCTTGATGAGGTCAAGGCCCTGGCTATGTGGATGACGTGGAAATGCGCCGTCGTTGGCATTCCATTCGGCGGTGGTAAGGGCGGCGTCATCGTCGACCCCAAGAAGCTCAGCCTGCGCGAGGTTGAGGGACTGACCCGGCGGTTTGCGACCGAGATCAGCATCCTGATCGGCCCCGAGAAAGACATTCCGGCGCCAGACGTCAATACCAACTCCCAGACCATGGCCTGGATCATGGACACATACTCGATGCACGTCGGGTATACAGCGCCGGCCGTCGTGACCGGCAAGCCGATTCCACTCGGCGGCTCGGAAGGCCGTAACGAGGCCACGGCCCAGGGAGCGGTCTACACGCTTATCGATGCGGCTCGCCACCTCGGCATGGACATCCCCAAATGCCGCGTCGCCGTGCAGGGCTTCGGTAACGCCGGCGCCATTGCCGCCCAATTGTTGGCGGCCCAGGGCTGCAAGATAATCGCCGTCAGCGACTCAACAGGCGCGATCTACCGGCCGGAAGGTTTCGACCCCGACGCCGTT
Source organism: Chloroflexota bacterium (assembly GCA_043758855.1). Classification (GTDB taxonomy): domain Bacteria; phylum Chloroflexota; class Limnocylindria; order Limnocylindrales; family CSP1-4; genus Fen-1039. The sequence goes on along the minus strand of JAYVMQ010000104.1, from coordinate 4,111 downwards.
CTCTTGTGGAAGCAGGAGCACCATTCAGTCACCGGCTTCCCGGGCACGAAAGACATCAGCAACACGGAACTCCTGGAACTCGACTGCGACATCCTCATCCCTGCCGCCCTTGAGAATCAGATCACAGCCCGAAACGCGGGGCGGATCCAGGCTCGACTGATTGGCGAGGCCGCCAACGGGCCTACGACTCCTGACGCGGACGAGATCCTCTACAAGAACGGCAAGTTCGTTATCCCGGACATCCTCTGCAACGCCGGCGGTGTCACCGTCAGCTATTTCGAGTGGGTCCAGGACCTGGAGCGCGATTTCTGGAACATCGACCAGGTCAACGAGAAGCTTCGGCGGATCATGACCAGGGCTTTCGCGAGCACGCTTGAGATGAGCCTCAAGGAGAAGGTAAACATGCGGACTGCGGCCTACCTGCTGGCCGTCCAGCGCGTCGCCGATGCAGCCTCAGTCCGAGGCATTTACCCGTAAACTCGAACCCTTGAATCTCCCTTGCCGCCCCGACGTTCCCCTCTCGTCGGGGCCGCTTCTTGTGTCCGGTGAACGGCTGGCTAGGGGTCCGTCGTCGTCAGGGTGTGCTGGTGCTACGATCCCACGTCTGACGTCTGTGAATTGCCACTTGAGCGATCTGGGATCGCGGGCCAAGAGCCGCTCGGGATAGGAGCACCATGCTCGACCACGAAGAGAAGTTCCTGTTCAAGGAGGAGACGCTCCACCTGGCCAATGCTCTGGCCGAGCCGGCCGTGCTGGACAACGTCGAGGATCTCCTGACCGATGTGATTACCAGCCCCCGGTTTGACTCGGAGGTCTTCACCCTCGAGCGTTCACTCCAGGTGATGCTTGGCGCGCGCGCCGGAGCCACCCTCGTCGGCCTGCTGACTGTTACGCCGGAGGTCTTCGAGGAGACGGCTGAGGTTCGGATCCCGCCCGAGGTCCAGGAGCGGATGATCGCCTGGCGGGCGCGCTTTGGCCTCGCGATCGACAACGCTCTGAATTATCTGAACAACCCTGACGGTATCCAGGGCCACAACTTCTCGACGCAGATCTCCCACTCCGACGAGCGCCAGGTTCTCCAGGGCCGTCTCACGCTTGTTCGCTACAACAACGAGCCGCAGTTCTTCCTCGCCGATGTGGGCGTTTTCTTCGGGCTCGTGGTCGACATCCTGGAGCGGCTTGGGCCCTATCTGGGTCCCGAAGCCGTCGACGCCGAGACGCTCGGTCGGCTCCGCGACGCCGTCCAGCTGGTGGAGCGCAAGACGGCGAGTCGGGGCTAAAGTCCGGGGCGACTGGCCCAGCGCTTTCTAAGCGCCCTGGGCCGCGTTCGGGGCGACGTCGGTGCGCTTGCCACGCCGGAAGATGCGGCGCAGCAGGGCCACGATCGCCAGTAGGAAGAGAGTAGCGAGACTGAGCGGCAGAACCACGACCAGGAGCCAGACACCGATTGTGGCCAGGCCCTGACCGACCCGCACGAGGGCAGCTCCGGCCTCATCGATCTGACCGCTGATGGTCCAGCCCTGGGCTGCCAGGGTGGTCACGGTCTTGGAGGGCAGCTGGAAGGTGACCGTGAGGGTGCTCATGGCCGCCTGGTTGTTGAGGTGATCCCGTTGGGCCGTTAGCTGTTCGATCTGACCCTGCGTCTGGGTTAGCTGGTTCTGAACGGCCAGCACGTCGGCCATCAGGACCGCTTTGTTCATGATTGTCTGGAGGGCGGTCTCGGTCCGTTTGAGGTTGTCGAGGCGGGCGTCGATGTCGACCACCTGGGAGGTAACGTCGGTAGTGTTGGTTTCCTCCGACAGTATCTTGGACCCGAGCTTGTGTAGAGCGGCCAAGGTGTCATCCCACCTAGCCGAAGGAATGCGGAAGGTGACCGACGCAGTCGTATAGTCGCCGGCGCCTGAGCGATTGGACTGGCCCACGGATCCGCCCAGACCGGCCACGGCCGCCTTGGCGAGTGTCGTCGACTGGTCAATATCGGCCACCTCGAGCGAAAGGGCGCCCGTTTTCACGATCTGCGCGGCCTCGATAGTGGTGAGTTGGGCCAGCTGGCCTGGAGCTGCCGGGACGCTGCCATTGCCCGCTGCGGGAGCCGTCTTGGTAGTCGTGCCATCGCCCTGGGCGGCGATCGAGCCGAACTGGTCTGGGAGGCTCCCGGCGCTCCGGGACGCCCCCCAACTCAGCGCGGGGGCCGATGACGCAACGGGTACGGCGTAGAGCGAATCCACGTGTCCAGAGTTGCCGGCGGTGGCGGCCGGGCTGCCGATCACATAGGCACCGCCAACGAGGGCAAGGATCGCGACGGCGGCAAGGGCTGCGCGGACCGAGCCTCGGCGGACAATGCGGCGGAGTGTTCCCGCAACGCCACCCAGCGGGCTGTACTGGTCCGGCGCGTCGGCCGTATCTGGCTCGGGAGAGTCGTACTGGGGGTCGCTGTCGTTCGTCGTCACGTTTTCACCCTCCAAGGTGAGCATCTTCGCCGGGGAACTCGGCGCTTCGATGCAAAGACGCCGCCGTCAGCGTGGCGGTTCCCGAGCCAATGGCTTTCAGCCAATGGCTTTGGCGATTGCTCCGCAATCGCGAGTGCAGCTCCGGCAGAGAACGAACCGACTCCAGGCCCGTCACGGCGTGTCGGCGCTACTCCTCTCGCCCCGACCAACCGGAACCTATCGCGCCACCTGCATCTTGCAGGAGGGGGGTCTTCGCAAGTTGGTGGGGCAGCCGCTTCAGGACCGCCTGCCGATGAACTGCGGTCGATTCCAGGTGCCGTATACCACCGCTCCGACCAGGAAGACTGCGACTGCGGTGGCCCCAGCAGCGGTGGCCCCAGCGGCGACGACTCTCTGGCCTATCCACTCGCCTTGCGCAAGCGGCTGCGCTCCACGAACCTGCTGGAGCGCTCGCTCGAAGAAGTCCGTCGGCGAACCAAAGTAATCGGCCGCTTCCCGGGCGAGACGAGCTGTCTCACCCTCGCCTGGGCGGTCATGGATCTGGTCATCGCCGGTGCCCGAGGTCTGGCCGTCAACGGGCCGGAACGTGACGCCATCGCGGCGCTCGTGGCCACCGCCTATTCAGTCCCGGCAGCCTGGCAAGTGGCTTCCAGCAACTCCCGGACGCGACCCTCACGAGATCGGCCAGACGGTTCCTCGACTTGTCACAGAATCCGTTTCTTCTTGTCACAGGAACTGTGACACGGGAGACACGTTGAGCCTTGATTGGCTCTGCCGTTCTGGCTATAATAGGCGAATGAAGACAGCCACAATAACCGAGGCCAAAAACGGCCTGAGTGCACTCATCGATCGAGTCCGCGCAGGCGAGAGCATCGTCATCCTAGATCGAGGGACTCCCGTGGCTAGGCTAGACCCGGTGGTGAACTCTCGCGATGAGAGTGGGCGAATCAAGCGGCTGGAGCGGGCAGGATTGATCCGTAGCGGAAGCGCCGTTCCGCCGGTCGATCTCATACGAACGCCGGCGCCTGAGCTTATGGCTGGCACCAGCGCCGTTCAAGCGATCCTGGATGAGCGTCGGGTCGGCAGGTGAGGTTCTGGGACAGCTCCGCTCTGGTTCCGCTGCTCGTGGCTGAGCCGTCGAGCGCAGTTGTGGTAGCGGAGTACGAGCGTGATTCAGACGTGATCGTTTGGTGGGCCAGCGAGGTCGAGTGTGTCTCCGCACTCGCTCGCCTCGAGCGCGAAGGCAGCCTCACGAGTTCCTCGATGCTTGTCGCCATGAGCCGGCTATCGGCCCTTGCCGGGTCCTGGCGTCTGGTCGAGCCAGTGGACCGTGTGCGCCAGACGGCGGTCCGGCTGTTGCGGGTGCACGTGCTTCGTGCGGCTGATGCGCTACAGCTTGCGGCCGCTCTGATCTCGGCCGAAGACCAGCCTCAGTCGTTGGAGTTTGTGACGCTCGACGATCGGCTAGCGCTGGCGGCGGAGAGGGAAGGATTCCCGATCGGCCTGAAGTCGGTGCGGCCGGAATGATCCCACCATTCGGTCCTGACATTCCGCGCGAAATAGGAGAGGGCCATGCTCAACCGCTTCCGTCCCGCAACTGACGCACTCGACGAGTGGGAGTCGTCTCTCGTCGCGTCGTTCGATCGCGCTTGACCTGTAGG
>JAYVMQ010000103.1:0-5291 GCA_043758855.1 Chloroflexota bacterium | reverse complement strand
CGCCACGCCAGTCCACGATGCCGCGGCTGCTGCCGTCGGGGCGCGAGCGTTCGTCTTCGGCGGGGGTTCACTGGTGGCCGGCTCGACGGTGCAGCTCGTTGACCCGCTCGGCGGTTCGCGGCTCGTCGGTCGCCTGCCGACGCCGCGGGCGGACCTCGCCGCCGTGACCGTCGGCGGCGCGGCGATCGTCGTCGGCGGCGGCACCCCGCTCCGTCCTGATCCGGCGGTGCTCAGCACGGCGGACGGCGTGCACTTCTCGCGGCTGGCGACGCTCGCCGTGGCGGTCCGCTACCCGGCCATTGCGGCGATCGGCGGGAAGATCTACGTCATCGGCGGGTCGACGCCTGGCGGCGACAGCGACGCGATCCAGGTGATCGACCCGTCCGCCCGCACGGTGGCGATCGTCGGCCACCTGCCGTTCGCATTGTCGGACGCCGCCGCACTCGTCATCGGCGGCCGCCTGCTCGTCCTCGGCGGACGACGCGCCGGCGTCCCGCTCGACACGATCTTCTCGGTCGATCTGCGGACGGGCTCCGCTCGCGAAGTCGGACACCTTCCATACCGAGTTGCGGATGCCGCGGCGATCGTAGTCGACGGCGTCGGTTATCTCATCGGCGGCGAGGCTGCCACCCAGCTCGCTTCGATCGTCGCGATCCGGGTGGGCTGAGCCCCCGCTCGCAGCGCGTCGTCATCGGAACGTCACCTCGTCGTCATCCGGCCGCCATCCGTCCGTCACGGGCGGGGTCCAGGCTCCGCGACTCAGCGACCGAGTCAGGGAGCCCAGCAAATGCCTCAGCCGATCCGCCGAACCATCGGCGCGCCGCTTCTCGTGGCCCTCGTCGCGATCATCGCCGCCGCCTGCACGTCGAGTGGTGCCGCGACCTCGTCCCCTGCAGTTGCACCTGCTGCGGCCTCGAGCGCGACCGCCGCAAGTGCCCCGGCGCCGAGCGAGTCCATGCTCGAGCACAGTCCGATGCCCAGCGAATCGATGGCCGACCACAGCCCCGCAGCGAGTGCCTCGGCACCCGTGAGCATCGGCTCATTCCACGCAGTGGACGGGACCGCGTCGGGCACCGCCGCCCTCTTCCACAAGCCGGACGGTTCGTTCGTCCTCACGTTCGAGAGCTTCTCCACCCCGACGGCCAGCCACATCGACGTCATCCTCGTGCCGAACCAGGACGTGACGAAGGACGGAGAGATCGACCGCACGACGATCGTCGACCTCGGTCCGCTCAGCGGTGTGGCGGGCATGCAGGACTACGCGGTCCCGGCCTCGGCCGACGCGATGACGTACCACACGGTCGTGCTCTGGGATACGGAGATGACTCACGCCGTCGCGGCCGCCCCGCTCGCGCCGCAGCTGTAGGTGTCCGTCCGATCCCGTCTTCGGACTGCGCTCGGGGCTGCGTCCTCCTGCCGCTCGCGGCTGCGTCCTCCTGCCGCTCGCCGCTGCGTCCTCGCGCCGCTCGGGGCTGCGTCCTCGCGCAGATATCGGCAGCGCGATTAACGCGCGCGTGGTCCGTGGCGACCGGTGTGGATTCGCCGTCGTCTCGGGGCCGTCGGGCGTCCGGCCAGCGCGTCCGAGTCGCCTTCGATGCCCTGGCGTGCATGACGCGCCCGCGCCGAGGCGGCTCGCATGCGTCGTCGCGCCCGCAGGCGATCGGCACGATCACGTGCTCGCACCGACTAATCGTGGCGCTGATAGCGGGCCCTCGTCCGCGGCGCGAGATGGGCAGGTCGCGGCGCCACCACGACCGGCGTCGCCAAGACCGGCATGGCCACGACCGGCGTCGCCACGACCGGCGTCGCCACGTCCGGCATGGCCACGACCGGCGCGGGTCAGGCCGCCCCGCCGACCTACGTGTCGACGGACCTTCGGTCGACCGGGGACCCTGAGCGGGCGTCCGTGTCGGCCGTCGGGCGGAGCGCTCCCTCGGCAGTCTCGATGCCCTCGACCCGCAGGCGCCAGAGGTCCGGGTACCAAGCCATCACGACGCCGAGGGCGATCATCGTGATTACGCCTCCAGCCGCGAGGGTGATAGGCGCGCCAATCGCTTGGGCCACCGCTCCGGCAAGGAGGCTGCCGAGCGGCGAAACCCCGATGGACGTCAGCACGTAGATGCTGAGGATGCGCCCCCGCAGCTGGCCCGGCGAGAGCAGCTGGACGAGCGTGTTGGTGCTCGTGTAGTAGGCCACCTGCGAGGCGCCGAGCACGGCGAGCGCGACGCACGTCACGATCTCGTTCCGCGACAGCGCGAAGATCGAGACGGTGATCGCCATCAGGGAGAGCCCGATCGCGAGCGTCCGGCCACTCGCCCCACCCCGTCGTCGCAGCGCGACACCAAGGGCGCCAACGAGTGCGCCCACGCCGATCGACGCGGTGAGGAGCCCGAGCCCGGCCGCGCCGATGCCGAGCTCGTCGGCAAAGATCGGAAGCAGCGCCAGATACGGCAGGACGAAGATCGCCGGCGCGGCGGCAAGGAGGAGAAGCGCCATGAGCGGGCGCCGTTCGCGCACGTAGTCGATGCCCTCGCCGAGGTTGGACCAGAGACCCGCACGTGCCCGTTCGAACGTCGCCTGTGTCGGCATCCGGATGGCGAGCAGGGCCACGATCACGGCGGCGAAGCTCGCCGCGTTGAGCCAGAAGCTCGCCGCTTCGCCGGCGATGCCGATGAGCACGCCGGCGATGGCCGGCCCGACGATCCTCGCGAGATTGAACTGGGCGCTGTTGAGGGCAATCGCATTGCCGAGCGTCGAACGATCGACCAGGGCTGGCACGATGGCCTGGAAGGCCGGGCTGGCGAGCGCATTGGCGACGCCGGCGAGGACCGCCAGGACGAGCACGTGCCAGAACTCGATCGCGTGCGCCTGGTCGAGGATCGCGAGTATGGCGGCGAAGATCGCCAGCGCGACCTGCGTGCCGAGGAGCAGCCGCCGCTGGTCGACGCTGTCCGCGAGCGCTCCCGCGTAGAGCGTGAGGAGCAGGGCCGGCGCGCTGCCCGCGAACGCGGCCAGACCGAGCGACCCCGCCGAACCCGTGAGGCGCAGCACGAGCCATCCGAGGGCTGTCACCTGCATCCATGAGCCGACGTTCGAGATGAACACTCCGGCGAGGAGGATCCGGAACGTAGGAGACGCGAGGGCCGGGAGACGTGCGACCGGTGTCGGCGCCGAAGTCACGGGTGGGGTGCTCGCCATCCGCCGAATCTTGCCCCATCGGAGCCCGCGCCGAAGCCCGAAGCCCGCGCCGAAGCCCGGAGCCCGCGCCCGAAGCCCGCGCCCGAAGCCCGGAGCCCGCGCCCAGAGCCCGCGCCCAGAGCCCGCGCCCGGAGCCCGCTCCACCATCAGCCCCACGATTAACCGGTTTGGCGGATCGCGGCGGATCGTGGCGGATCGCGGGCGCCGGAGTGGTTGGTCGAGCGTGGCGGATCGCGGGCGCCGGAGTGGTTGGTCGAGCGTGCCGGCCGCGGTCAGCGCTTCCGACAATGGTTTGACCGGTCGTTGATGCGGCCCGAACGCGCGACCGCCGCGATCGGGGCAGCCGCGGAGGTGGCCGCACCAGCGATGGCGGTCCGTTAAGCGTGGGGTGAGTAGCGAGGCAGGCTGCAACGAAGACCCGGCGCTCGTCCCGGCCCGCCATCGGCCTGCCCTGTCCGCAAACGGCACACGCCGACGGCCCTCCCGGTGACCACCCTGGACCAGCAGGTGGCGAACGCTCGGCTGGCCTCGGGGCGTTGCCCTCGTGGTGTTGACGGTGGTCTGCTTCCGAGCCGCCTCCTTCGCCTTCCTGCGCCAGGAGGCGCGCGCCTGACGATGTCGCGGTGACGAGCGCCGCCGCCTGTCAGTCGACGACCGCGGCCACCGGCAGGCCGGCGGCCGCCCACGCCTCGAAGCCGCCGACCACGTCGGTCGCCCGGGAGAAACCGAGGTCGAGCAGTGTCGCCGCCGCGAGACTCGACGAGTATCCGTGGGCGCAGAGGAGGATGACCTGTCGGTCGAGGTCGGCCACCGCCGGGTTGCGGTTCGGCGAACTCGGGTCCAGGCGCCAGTACAGCACCGAGAGCGGGATGTGCACGGCGCCGGGCACGACGCCCGCCTCGAGCCGCAGTTCCGCACAGCGGGTATCGACGAGGACGGCCCCGTCGCGCATCGCGGAGAGGGCTGCCTCCGGCGCCAGTCGCTCGAGCCGCGAACGTGCGGCTTCCAGCACGGTGCCGATCGTCTGCCGTTCGCCCATCACCCACTCCCTCGATGTCAGATCCCGTCGCGGGCGTCCGCGCCATGAGGTCCCGCTGGTTGGCGAGGATGGCCTTCTCGAGCCCGACCACCCGTTCAACGTCCGAACCCTACAGCCTCGGCGGCCACCTGACGACAGTTCTGTCACATTTCATTGACAACTGAGATTTCCAGCATCACCATTTCACCGATGACCAGTGCGGGACATGAGCTCGAGCCGATCTCGGGTAGCGCGCATTCCATCGACGAGACACCATTCGGTCCCCTCATCGAGGAGATGGCGCGGGCGCTCGAGGCCGAGGGCCTGCCCCGGATGGCCGGTCGCATCTTCTCCTTCCTCCTCGTCTGCCAGCCCGCAGAGCAGACCGCGGCGCAGCTCAGCAACGCGCTGCGGGCGAGCGTCGGCTCGATCAGCTCGATGACCCGCCTCCTCGTCGGCGCCGGGCTCATCGAACGCGTTTCGCGGACTGGCCAGCGCGCCGACCGGTTCCGGATCACGCCGGAAGGGCTGTCGAACCTCGTGGCGTCGGGGACCGCGCGACTCGTTCGCTTTCGCCGCCTCACCGGCCGGGGGATCGAGCTCATGGCGAGTCAAACGACTGCCGATACAGCCCGACTGCGGGAGATCCACGATCTCTACCTTTTTCTCGAAGGGCACCTGCCGGCGCTCGTCGGCGAATGGGAGCAGCGCCGCACGGAGGTGCGACCGTGACCGCAGTCATCCAGACCGACCGATTGACGAAGGCCTACGGAAATCACCGGGGGATCGTCGAGATCGACCTCGATGTCCAGCACGGCGAGGTCTTCGGCTTCCTCGGGCCGAACGGAGCCGGCAAGACCACGACGATCCGGATCCTCCTCGACCTCATCCGGCCGACGAGCGGACGGGCCACCGTCTTCGGCATCCAGACTGACCTCGATCCGGTCGCCATCCACCGCCGCGTCGGCTACCTGCCCGGCGAATTCACCCTGTACGACCGGCTCACCGGTGACCAGAACCTGCAGTACTTCGCGAACCTGCGCGGAGGAGTGGATCGGGCCTATCAGGCGCAGCT
>JAYVMQ010000102.1:0-4359 GCA_043758855.1 Chloroflexota bacterium | reverse complement strand
GTCGGCCCTGCTACCCAACAACTATGGACAAGCTGGGCGCATAGTCGTGGATCATCAAGTCGTCGAGTGGACACCGCTTGCCCATCCAGGCCTAATCCGCCAGGACACCGGCCGATGGGCTGCGGCGCATGGCAGGTGGATCGGGACTGAAGCATGAGAGCCACTTGTCCTACCAGCATCGGACCTGCCACGGGACCAAAATGCTTGGGTGGGGGAGTCCACGTTGCGGTATGGCTGGTGGAAACCCCGCCCCGTGCTGCGGGCTTCCTTACCGCCCCGATCGGAAATGGGTCGCCGGACCCGATCTAGCTGGTGCCGTCCGCCTGGCACGTGTTGCCGCTCGTTGCGGGTCCTGGCGATATCCGCCGTTAGCTGGCCGGGTCGTGGTGCCAGTGCGACCGATTCGCGCAGTTGGACCCCAGCCAAGATCAACAAAGATGGTGGCAACGATGGTGACAACCAGCACGAACTTCCGCGAACACCAGCGAACGAGTCACTAGCGAAATCCCTTGCTGTGCAATAGATTTCGGACTTGTACGAACGGCTACGAAAAGGTCAGAGGCGGCTACGGATCAGCATGCCCACTGAGGCACGGCACCAACTGGAGAGGTATGCAAAGCGACGAGATGCAACCAGAGCATGTATCAGCGGGCCTGGGCAGCGTGGAGATGCGCCGAGTCCGACGACACTCGAAGAGGTATAGGAGCCGCAAGGCCTGGCAACTCGCTCTTCCAGTCAGTGCAATTGTCCTACTCGTTGGCGGGACTTATGCATGGTGGCTCAGCACACACAGAACTGTCACCGTCCATGCCGTGTTCACGCTGACGGATCGGCGGACGTCGCTTGCGGGCTGTGTTGGTACCGGCCAATACCGATCGATCAATGCCCTAACGCAGGCATTCCTGACGGATCAATCTGGCCGAAGGCTCGCCGTCTCGAACCTCGGAGCCGGATCCGCAAACCAGAATGCAGCCACGTGCACCTTCACGCCGACATTTGAGGGAGTTGCGGATACAGCGGCGACCTACACCATGAACGTCGCGGGTCTCGCAGGGCAAGTGACCCTGACGAAGCGTGACCTGGTTCAGGGCAAGCAAGTCCTGGCGCTGTCCCTAGACGAAACGACTACCGTGCGAGTCGCATTCAAACTCAACGACTTTGCCACCGCGTCCGCCTCCTGTTTCGGCTCTGGAAAATTCAGCGATATCAGCCCCGCAACCCCCGTGATACTGCGAGATCAGGACAACAGCATTGTTGCCACCACCGTCCTCGGCCAAGGGAGTGGGTACGTCTTCACCGCATATCGGGAGGGGAGCTGCATGTACTCGACGACGCTCACGAAAGTGCCCAGTTCAGCGATGGTCTTGACCCTTCAGGTGTCCAACCGCCCGATGTACGCGATCAACATCCACCAAACACCCCCCGTGGCCGAGTATCTGTTCTATATCGGAAGTGGATGACCGTTCGTTCGAGGGCGAATGTGCGGTTCTAACAGGGAACCGTGTGAGATCGAGGGGTAAGTTTGAGGAGGAAGGCGTTTAGCGAACTTCTTTGCGAGTTGACCCTGGAGGGAGCAACCAGCGCGAATTCCGCGAATATGCCTGAACGGCCCCATGCCGAAATCCCTGCAGCGCAACAGACTTCGGACTTGTACGAACGGCTACGAACAGGTCAGGGGCGGCTACGGATCAGCGATGTGACTGCTTTGGGTATGGACCCAAACGCAGAGGTCGCTACGGCGCTCCTACCTCCGGGTCAGGGCCCAAGAAGCCAGAGACCGATCCCGGTCTCTGGCTTCACGTCACGAGTCGCGTTCCGAAGGGGACGAGTCCTTCAAGGGCCGCTGCGGCTGTGCTCTGTGGCTTAGCTCCCAACCAGCGGATGAACGAGCCAGCTTGTAGCGAGTTCAGCGCCTTCACGTGATTCGTGTCCAGTCGGACGTCCATCGGGTCGGGACCCAGACTAATGACGATGTCCGGTGCGATCGGCATGGCAACGTAGGTGGCTTCATATAGAGCTACGCCTTGATGCGGCCCGAGACCTTCTCCGTCATTGATTCGTGTTATCACTGGGGCGTCTCCGATAAGAAGGCTCCCGGATGGAGCCATACCGATCTGGATGGCCGCTTGAGAGAACTTCGCCTGGGCTCGCTCGAACATGACCTGGTTTCTTGAACTGAAGAGTTCTTCGGCAACGCCAGCGGGGAATGTTGCAAGCCGTTCAGCGGCCCACTGTATGGCTCCGTAACCCGCAGGTGCGAGACCTGTTTCATGGACGAAGAATGCCTGCATCAGACTCGGATTCTGTTCGAGACGCTGCTGCTGCGTCTGGCTCACCTCCCCTTTGATTCGTTCATGCACCAACTTGGTTGCAGGGCTCCGAGCCCAGTGCAGGGCGAGGATGTCACGAAGAAGCTCGACAATGGAGTCGTCTTCAAACGCCCGATGAGATCGTATTGCCCTGTAGGCGTCGTTCATTCGCCTCTCGAAAGTCTGCCAGCGATCCTCCGAGGCCTGCGGTTGGTGGGAGTCAAAACCCGGATATACGTAGATTTTCCGGGTGCCTCGCGTTGATAGCCGATTCAGATTTCGGTCGTAGATCCTCATCTCGCTTCGAAGCGTGAATTGGCTGAGCACGACCCGCGACACGGTGTGCGGGTTTCTAGGCGTCTGTGCCACCGTCCCAGCCTGACAGACGCCGCTGGGCGTGCGTTGGTATTCGTCGACAAGAAGCGCTAAGCGTTCGCCATGGCAGCCCGCGGACTCTTGCTTTGCTCGTCCGTGAGCGGGCATCCGCTTGGGGTGGGGTTGATCATCGGAGAATGCTTGCCATTCAGTCGTACGATGATGAAGCTCGTCCGAGAAGCTTGATTTACGTGGCTCAGTCGTTCGGCTAACGCGGGGAATCCAAAATGGTGGCAACGATGGTGGCAACCGGCACGAACTTCTGCAAACATGCGCGAACAAGCCACTGGCGAAATCCCTTGCTGTGCAATAGATTTCGGACTTGTACGAACGGCTACGAACAAGTCAGAGGCGGCTACGGATCAGAAGGTTGGCGTCCCGGCTGCCTCCATGCGTGGGCCGAGAACGCCTGTCAGATCTCAGTGCTTTGGGTCCATGAATCGCGTGCTATCTCCCTCGGCGGCCGGGGTCGGCATCCGCCCCGACCTCACGCACTTACCCACCTGGGTGTTAATTGGTTGCGACCCGCACCTCAGATCATGTGCCACGCGAACAGAAGGGCGGCCGCTGCGCCGACAACGGCTGTGCCCGCGACTCCCGCGGACCACGCAAGTGCGAACAACCTGATGCGCGGAACCCGCATTCCTAGGAGCCCAAGACCGAGAAGGGCAAGCGCCGCGACGACGGTCCACAGATCTGACGACGTCCATCGGGCTGTCTCGGCGACCGCCAGCGCGCCCAGGCCAGCAACCACGAGCGCCCCGATCATCGAGTAGCCCCAGTAGGCGAGCGACCGGGGAGCAGGTTGCTGCTCAGCCTCTCGCGGATCGCGCATCCGCACCTGCTTGTCGAGCACCTGCCAGGCCGACTCCACTTGCTTGGCGTCCAGCACCCCGGTTGGCAATCCTCTGCGCCATCTGGTGGCCGCTTGGCCGGGAATCACTTGGGTACCTGCGACGTCGATGACCGAGTCGATCCCGGACGAGCCGGGGCCCCAGACGAACACGATCGGTTGGACCCGGCCGACTCCGGTCCGCCTCAGTTCGGTCCAGAGGGTGAGCGAGTTTGCGCTAGCAGCCACCTGTTTGGCGGAACCAATTAGTCGCTTGTCGTCCGCGGTCGGGGCCCAGTCCCACGAACTCCACTTCGTCTCGACCGCGAAGATGCCGCCGGGTCCGACGAGCACGTGGTCAATGTCGCCGGTCTTGAGGAGAACATGGTTCACCAAGCGCCAGCCTGATCGCCGGAGCTTGCGCAGTTCGGACGCGGTCCACTGCTCACCTTGTTCACCCATCATGATCGGAGCGGTCCCGGTCACCTGGATGACCCAGGTCAATATCATCGCGACGAGGCTGGTGGCACCAACTCCTAACGCTAGGCCCCGCATGTAGAGGTTCGGGATCAGCAAGCTGGCCGCGCTGAGCAGGGCGATGCCGAGTGCCAGGAACCCCAGCAGTTGCAGCCATACGCGGCGGAGGTAGTCGACCTGAGTTGACCAGGCCCGGTTCCGCGCCCAACGTCCTGCTCGCTTGTTACCGGCGAGCCGCATCCGGCGCAACATGTTGTGGTCCAACGCTCTCCTCTCCCCGTGGACAGCCTGGCAGAGCGGAGTGCCAGGTGGGTGCAGGCCATCCATCCAGTCACAGATCGATTGCAGAGTCCTCCGATTCGAGGA
>JAYVMQ010000101.1:0-2574 GCA_043758855.1 Chloroflexota bacterium | reverse complement strand
CTCGGTTCCATTGGGCGGCTTCGAACCGGGCCACAGGATCGTCATGCTCGGAGTGTCGAAGGGACGCAGGGTATTGGTGAGGTCGAGGTTGGTCGAACCGACCGCCGTCAACTCAGGCCCCGCAGCCTGCGCTGCTTCGCTCAGGCGGACCAGCTGGCTATCGGCAGTCGGATAGGACCGTAGTGGAGCGCCAACCTGCTCGATGCTCAGTCGCAAGGTGAGCGGGGTGTACAGATGCTTGCTGACAACCAGGGGCACGATCGGCCGCTGTGCCGCGGCGTCGCTCTGGTGACCAAGGAGGTTGATGAAGAACCGAGCTGCAGCCAGGTCAGCCGGAATAAGCTTCTGATCGAAGTTCGACACGCGCAGGTCGCTCCTGCTGTCGCCCAGCTTTGAAAACGGCGCGAGGAACGAAGCGGTTTCTCCAAGCAAGGCTTGCTCCGCCACCGGATCGACGGCGATGAGCGGACTGACGATCCCGGGCAACTCCGGAAAACCGATGGAAACACCGTCCGCGCCGTAACTCATGTCCCGTTCGTCCGAGGCGAACGGGACATGTGCAGCCGTAAGGTCGGCCGGGCCAATGAGCAGCCTTGAGGTGCGTCCCTGCACGAGCCGCTCGGTCAGGCCGTCTGACGTGGTGGCCGTAAGGGACAGGCGGTAGAGCGTCGGGGCCTTGGGCAGGTTCGAGATGAATACCGACGGTGCCGAGAACGAGTAGCGAATGTAGCCGACCACCGCAACGGGCGCAGCCAACTCAACACCCGGCAGCTGTCGTATCGCAGCCAGTTGCTGCTCGTCGATTCCGCCATGGCCGGTGAAGCTAAGGAAGTTGGGCTCGACCAATCCATCTGTGGATTCGAGCGACAGTCGACTGCCGCTGGGTCGCACGAGCAGATCGTAGGACCCACGCCAATGCCGATCGACAGTGCCCGTCAACGCGACCTGCGAGCTTTCGGTGAGCTGGCCGGTCACGACGATGAGCAGCACGAGCACGGCGACCAGGGCAGCGCCAACTGGCGCTCGGCCCATCCGAATTGCGGCGTTGGGGAGCCCCACCACCCTCATCTGAGATCAGCGACTCGTCGCCAGGCAGGCTGTCGTTGGGCTGAGGCTGCCGACCTCCGCAAACGGACGTGGCCGGCTGCCGTAGACCTTCAGCGCGGTTCCTGCTGCGACCGTAGGACCGAGTGCGAAGGCCCATGCATCGCCGACGAGTGCAGTCCCGAGCCCGAGGGATGGCTCGAGTCGGAGCTGGTGCTCGATCGTGTCCGTCGATGCTCCAAAGATGTACAGGGATCGGACGAACCCATGGCCGGTGCAGTCAACGACATTGACCGAAGCATAGGCGGAATCGGCCGGCCATTGCTCAGCGATGGAGGCGAGGAGCATCACGGCCCAGGTTCCGCCCTTCCTGTAGATCATGAGCAGTTGAGTCGCGACGTTGCTTCTTCGGGCCACGATCGCTCCATCCTCTGTCGGAACAATCGCCGCGGGGTCGACGTGGGCTGCAGCAGCCATGCCGACTAGATCACCGGATGCCACCGGAATGGGAATTTGGGCAGGCGCGGTCGCCGATGGCGACGGCGAGACCAAGTCGAGCCCACTTGCGGTGGGCCTCGGCTGACCGCATCCGATCACGGCCAGAGTCAGCATCAAGATGCCACTTCGACCACCTTTTGCCATCTCGGGGCCACCGACCTCCGGTACGGATCAAAGGGCGCCGTCACCCCAACTTGGCGGACGGCGCCCTCCCTATGCCCTAGAGGTCGGTCAACAAGGGCTTCCGCCGGCTTCTGTGGCGTACGTGTAGATGGTCGAACTTGCGCCGGCGCCACCTTGGTCTGCCACCCAAGCATACTGTTGGAACGTCGTGGCCGAACACGGATAGAACGTATACGACCAATTCTTCGACGTGAGCGTGGTGTCATTCAGCGACGTGAAGCAGTAGACGGGACCCGGGCTGTTGTTCGGGCAGAACGCGACGTCAAACGGCGCGGTCCCGGACCAGGACTAAGCCCACGACGAGGAAACGCCATGGGCATGAGACTGGGTACTGGGGCTGACGGTTTGGCTAATTGCGTTTGCGGCACCGACCACGAAGAAGAGCATCAACGCGGCCGTGACAATCGACAGTGTGAACCGCTTCAATCGAGACCTCGCTTTCACTGGTCGTGCGAGCGAGCTACCCCCGAGGACACCAAACGAGCGGTCGCAAGCTCCGCCCTATTCGCTCAGATCCGAACTCCAGAAGAATATGGGCGCGGCTCGCAACATCGTCAAGCCCCCTATCCTACCTATAGGGCGGCGCATTTCTGCGTATGTGGACGGCGGCGATTCTGGCAGCCTCGATCCCTCATCGAATCCGGATCGAATCCGGTGGTGTGCGTCCGAAACAGAAGGCGGAGTCCAGGACGCGCTCGGTCTCCCGGGTGCCGGCCCGGTCGATGCTCCATCATCCTTGGTGGGCGACGATCAGTCGACGACGGTGTGGCTCTGCTCGCGCATGAACTGGGCCACGTAGTACATCGACAGGCCGGCCTTGCCGGTCGAGCCGGAACCCTTCCAGCCGCC